>JANOSS010000106.1:0-7817 GCA_031415995.1 Caulobacter sp.
AAGGCTTCGACTCCAAGGGCGACGCGGCGGTGATCGGAAACGCCAAGGGCGCCAAGGTGTTCGAGGCGACCTACGAGTTCCCCTATCTGGCCCACGCCACCATGGAGCCGATGAACTGCGTCGCCGCTGTGAACGGCAACACGGTCAAGCTGACCTTCGGCTCGCAGGGCCAGACCCTGGACCAGCTGAACGCGGCCAAGATCGTCGGCACCCTGCCCGGCTCGGTAGAGATCGAGACCCTGTTCGCCGGCGGCTCGTTCGGCCGTCGCGCCACCTTCCAGTCCGACTACGTCGCCGAATGCGTCCATATCGCCAAGAAGATCGGCAAGGGACGGCCGGTGAAACTGGTCTGGACCCGCGAGGACGACATGCGCGCCGGCTATTTCCGGCCGCTGGTGGTGCATGCCGTCAAGATCAGCCTCGACAAGGACGGCTATCCGGCCGCCTGGCGTCACCGGATTGTCAGCCAGTCGATCATGAAGGGCTCGCCGATGGGCGGCAAGGGCCCTGACCAGAGCGCCATCGAGGGCACGGCCGGCTCGCCCTATCTGAAGGCTACGCCGATCGTCGACGCCCAGCTGGCCCTGCCAGAGGTCGGGGTGCCGGTGTTGTGGTGGCGTTCGGTGGGCGCGACCCACACGGCCTTCGTCATGGAGCACACCATCGACCAGCTGGCCCGCAAGGCCGGCAAGGATCCGGTGGCGTATCGCCAGGCGCTCTACGCCAAGGTCGGGGCCGACCGGCATCTGGCGGCGCTGAACCTGGCCATGGAAAAGGCCGGCCCTGCGCCGACCGCCGGCTGGAGCCGGGGCGTGGCGGTGCACGAGAGCTTCGGCTCGGTGGTCGCCCAGGTGGCCGAGGTCCAGCTGGTCGACGGCCAGCCCAGGGTGGGCCGCGTGGTCACCGCCATCGACTGCGGCGTCGCCATCTCGCCCAACCAGATCGCGGCCCAGATGGAAGGTGGCACCTGCTACGGCCTGTCGGCGGCGCTGTTTGGCGAGGTCACCCTGACCGAGGGCGTGGTCGATCAGACCAATTTCGACGGCTATCGCGTGCTGCGCATGAATGAGGCGCCCACGGTCGAGACCTACATCGTGCCGTCGGGTTCTGCGCCCAGCGGCGTGGGCGAGCCGGGCACGCCCGTCATTGCGCCCGCCGTGGCCAACGCCCTGCTGGCGCTGACGAGCAAGTCGACGGCGCGGCTGCCGTTTACGGCAACAGCCTAGTCTTGTGACGTCCAGCGCATGGCTTGCGCTGGACGTCACGGGAAGCTGGCTGCATGCTGTCGTCATGGTAGAACCCGGCGATATTCCAGGCTTCGAGCGTCTGACCCCGCGTGAGCGGCAGATTCTGCGTCTGATCGCCCGCCATCTGCAGTCCAAGGAAATCGCTCGGCTGCTCAGCCTCTCGCCCAGGACGGTCGAAATGCACGTGCTCAGCGCGCGCCGCCGCCTTTCGGGCCTGGGCCGTCGCGACGCGGCCCTGGCCTTCATGGCCTGGGAGGCCGCCGACCCCGGCAATGACTACCGTAGGCAATCAGGCGACCTAGCCCTGGCCCCGACGCGGGTCTCTTCTCACCGGACAGGTGGGAGCGACCATGAACGACAATCAGACCCGGGACACGGCGCGGATGCGCCCGGAGAGCTCGGGCTTCTTCATCGCCAGCTGGCAGTCCCTGGAAGAGGGGCTGACTCTGCTGGCGGGCACGCCGGAACGGGGCCAGCTGGTTTCCGAGACGGTGTCGGCCCTGAGGAAGTCTCAGACGGCGGGCGACCCGCCCTCCAAGCTTCTGCTGCGCGTGCTGGCGGCGACCGCCTTTCTGTCGGACGACCGGCCGCTTCGGACCGAGCAGGAAGGAGCTGGCGCGATGACCTGACTCCCTTGCAGTGGCTGGGTCTCATCGTTGGGCTGGCGATCCTGGGCGGACTTTTGCTCGGCGCCCTGACCACCGGAGCCCACGACTTTCTCTATGCCCTTCAGCGGTTCCGCGAGGGCTGGAGCCCGCCGCCGGCCAACTGAGCGACCGGCGACAATCCAGAAAACGAGATCTTGAACGCGCGGATGACCTTCGCGTGAAGGGAGAGTCTTGCATGAAACGGATCGATGCGGCCCGCGCCGGGGCCCAGAAACTGATGCGCGCCGAGGCGGCGATCGACGCGGCCCTGCGTGAGACGGCCGAGCTGATGGGCCTGCTGCCGAGCCTGCGGCTGGAAGCCAACCTGTCGGCGGTAATCGGCCAGGACGCAGTGGACGACCTGGGCGAGACCCTGGCCCACATCCTGTCGGCCCGCCGCACCATCATCCGCGCTCACAGCAGCCTGCAGGCTGTGCGTGAACAGATCGGTTGCCGCACGGTGTCGGTAGGCGAAATGGACAAGCCGCCAGATGTGCCCCGCACCGGCGGCTTCCACGCGGTCGAAGGCGGTCGGGCTGCATGATCCTGCGCTTCTCTATCTGGGCAGCTTACGGCATGGTCGCGCGCCAGTTCGCGTCGGGACCATGCCGTGTACCAAACCCTCACCCCGTGGATTTCCCTGATCGTCGCCGTGCTGGTCTGCGGCTTCGCCATCTGGAAGGGCGATCGCTGGGCGCGGTTTGGGGCGGCGATCTATCTGGCCGGCTGGATCGCGACGCCGTTCGTCCAGATCCGCGATCCCCTGAGTCCCGAATGGGGTGTCATGATCATCGATGCGGTGGTCATGATCCTGCTGGTCTGGGTCTCACTGAAGGCGCGCCGGCTCTGGAGCGTGTTCGCGGCGGCCTGCCAGATGATGGCCGTGGCCTCGCATGTCGTGTCGATCATCGACCTGCGCATCTACATCGCCACGGTCGTGGTAGGCCTGACCGTGCTCAGCTACGGCGTGCTGGTCGCTCTGCTGGTTGCCACCTTATCGGCCGTCCGGGCCCGGCGGGTCGCTCATGAGGGGGACCTCGACACTCGTCCATGAGGTCTCGGCCGAGGAGATCGCCGAATTCACCCGCGGCCTCAATGCGCTGGGGCCCCAGCAACGCCGCATCCTGGCCGTGCTGATCCCGCGCCTGATCGCGCTGGAAGAACGGGGCGACCCGGAGGGGGCGATCCGCATCATCGACGAGATCCGCACCATTCTTCTGGAGCGGCACCGGACCTGTCACTAGAGCATCGTGCGGAAAAGTGGATGCCGGTTTTCCGCAAAAACGATGCGAAAACAAAAAGCTAGAGCGAGGTGCGCGATTCTTGTATCGCGCGTTTCGCTCTAGGGCCGCTTCAGGTCCTCGGGCCGGTCGACGTCGAACAGCACGCCCGGATCGTCTGTCTCGACGGCGGTGAAACGCTCGCCGGCCTGACGGATCAGCGCCTGGGCCCCGATATCGCCGTCGAGCGCTCGCAGGGCCGCGATCCAGTCGCCGCCGAACAGCACGGGATGGCCGCGCTGGCCTGCATGGACAGGCGCGGCAATGCCGTTCCGTCCGCAAAGGGCGCGGATCAGGGCCGGCGCGACCGTCGGACCGACCCGCGGCATGTCACCCAGGAACACGAAGACGCCGTCGAGGTCGGCGGGCACAGCGCGGGCGGCGGCGGCTAGCGACGCGCCCATGCCCCGGGTGGGGTCGGCGACCCTGACCACGCGCAGGTCGGCGTCCTCCTCCAGTCTAAGGATGGCTGTTTCCAGCGCAGGGTCCTCACCGATCGCAACCACGACCGAAAAGGCGGGGCTCTCGAGAGCGGCGTTCAGCGCCCCGGCGATCAGCGGCTTGCCGCGAAACGGCGCCAGCAGCTTGCCGCCGCCAAAGCGGGCGCCCCGGCCGGCGGCCAGGACGATCGCCTCAAACCTTCCGCTTTCGCTTTCCGCCACCACGCCCAACGCCTATCCTGTTTGCAGACATGACGCCCTATGACGACAGCCCCACGCAAGCGGCCTTGACCGCGCCCCGTCTGATCGACGGTTTCGGCCGCGCCGTCACCTATCTTCGGGTGTCGGTCACCGACCGCTGCGACCTGCGCTGCGTCTATTGCATGGCCGAGCACATGACCTTCCTGCCCAAGGCGCAGGTGCTGACGCTCGAGGAACTGGACCGGGTCGCCTCGACCTTCATCGGCCTGGGGGTGCGCAAGCTGCGGCTGACTGGCGGCGAACCGCTGGTGCGCAAGGGCTTCATGGATCTAGTCGCCGGCCTGTCGCGCCACCTGCGATCGGGGGCGCTGGACGAGCTGACCCTGACCACCAACGGCACCCAGCTGGCCAAATATGCCCAAGACCTGGCGCGCCACGGCGTGCGACGGATCAATGCCTCGCTCGACACTCTCAAGCCCGACCTGTTCAAGCGGCTGACCCGGGGCGGCGACGTCGCCCAGGTGATCGGCGGGATCGATGCAGCCCTGGCCGCCGGGATCGCCGTGAAGATCAACGCCGTGGCCCTCAAGCACGATAATGCCGCCGAACTGCCGGACCTGATCACCTGGGCCCACCAGCGCGGCTGCGACATGACCCTGATCGAGACCATGCCCCTGGGCGAGATCGATGAGGACCGCACCGACCAGTACCTGTCGCTGAAGGACGTGCGCCGCGACCTGGCCTCGTTCTGGACCCTGGAGGATCTGGCCTACGCCACCGGCGGCCCGGCCCGCTACACCCGCATCGCCGAGACGGGCGGCCGACTGGGCTTCATCACCCCGCTCAGCCACAATTTCTGCGAGGCCTGCAACCGGGTCCGCCTGACCTGCACCGGCACTTTGCACACCTGCCTGGGCCGCGACGACGCCTCGGACCTGCGGGCCGTGATCCGCGCCGGCGCATCCGACGGCCAGCTGGAGCAGGCGATCTTCGCCGCGATCGGCTCCAAGCCGGAAGGCCATGATTTCCAGATCGCCGGCGCACGGCCCGCCGTGGCCCGTCACATGTCGACCACCGGGGGCTGAGATGGCGCGGGTGCTGCTGTTTGGGCGCCTGGCCGACCAGGCCGGCTGGCGTGACCGGGCGTTCGAGGCCACCTCCCTGGCCGCGTTGCGGGACCTGATCGCCCAGGATGATCCTGATCTCGCCGAAGCGCTGAGTGGCCCGGGCGTGCAGGTCGCCGTGGACAAGACGCTGGTGCGGGGCGAGGCGATCCTGACCGCCGCCACCGAGGTCGCCTTCCTGCCGCCGATGAGCGGCGGATGATCACGCTCACCTCGCAGCCTTTCGAGCCCGGCGCGCTGCTGACCGCGTTCTGCGCCGGTCGCGACGAGACCGGCGCCGTCGCCAGCTTTGTCGGTCTGGCCCGCGCAGAACAGGGCCAGGCGGCCGCGCTTGAGCTGGAGGCCTATCCAGGCTTCACCGACCTCGCCATCCAGGCGTTCGCCGAGACGGCCAGGATGCGCTACCACCTGCACGACTATCACATCGTCCATCGCACCGGCGCCATCGCGCCCGGCGAGGCCATCGTCTTTGTGGCCACCGCTGCCGGCCATCGTCGCGAAGCCTTCGAGGCCTGTGACTTCCTGATGGACTGGCTGAAAAGCCGCGCGCCGTTCTGGAAGAAGGAGCATGGCCCGGACGGTGCCCGCTGGATCGAGCCGACGGACCGCGATAGGACCGACGCGCAACGTTGGGATCAGGAGTAGATCATGTCGGCAGCAGGCCTCACCCCGGGCGGCGGGATCAAGCCGGACCTTCCGTTCACGCCGGTGCGCGTGGCGATCCTGACCATTTCCGACACCCGCGACGAGGAAAGTGACACCTCGGGCCAGGTGCTGGTCGATCGCGTCAAGGCGGCCGGCCATGAGTTGGGCGGCCGGGCGGTGGTGCGCGACGACATCCCGCAGATCCGCGACCAGGTCAGAACCTGGATCGCCGGCGGCCAGGTCGACGCCATCGTCACCACCGGCGGCACCGGCCTGACCGGCCGCGACGTGACGGTCGAGGCCCTGGAGCCGCTGTTCAACAAGAAGATCGACGGCTTTTCGGTGATCTTCCACATGGTCTCCTATGCCTCGGTTGGGCTTTCGACCCTGCAGTCGCGGGCCACGGCGGGCCTGATCGACGGCGTCTTCGTGTTCTGCCTGCCCGGCAGCAACGGCGCGGTGCGCGACGGCTGGGACAAGGTCATCGCCGCCCAGCTCGACAGCCGTCACAAGCCCTGCAACATGGTCGAGCTCATGCCCCGACTCCTTGAGCAATAGGGCTTCTCGAACAGTGAGCAAGCTGACCCACATCGACGACCAGGGCCGGGCCCGCATGGTCGATGTCTCAGGCAAACCCGAGACGGCCCGCGAGGCGGTGGCGACGGGCTTCGTGCGGATGAGCCCCGGCACCCTGGCCCTGGCCGTCTCCGGAACCGGCCGCAAGGGCGATGTCCGGGCCGTGGCCGAGATCGCCGGCGTCATGGCTGCCAAGCAGACCTCCAACCTCATCCCCCTGTGCCACCCCCTGGCCCTGTCCAAGGTGGTGGTCGAGGTCGAGCCGGCGCAGGGCGGCCTCGCCGTCACCGCCCGGGTCAAGACCACTGGCCCGACCGGGGTCGAGATGGAGGCCCTGACCGCCGTCTCGGTGGCCTGCCTGACGATCTACGACATGCTGAAAGCCGCCGAGAAGGGCATGGTCATCGAGGCTGTGCGGCTGATCGAGAAGACCGGCGGCAAGTCAGGCGACTGGACGGCGCAATAGCACCGGACGCGGGTTCGCATCCTCGCCGGTTTTGCACCGGCAAGTGTGGGGAGGCGGCGAAGCGTCCGGGCCAGGCCCGGAGAATTGTGTAGTGGAGTACCGTTTCGGCCGTGGCCGGAGCGCTCCGCGCGATCGTTATCCGATGAGCCGCTCGGGGCGCGGGGTTTTAACCCGCTCCCGATTGAGAGGCCCCCGACGGGCGGAAGGGAAGCGACCCTTCCGGACCGCACGGGCGATTTCAGCCCGCGCCTGGAGCGCCTGTACGGGCGTCGCCAAAGGGTGTTCCCGGCGGTCCGGATCCGGCTTCATCACGTTCGGCCCCCACAGGACCGCTCCGCTCCGCCAGACCCCATCGGGCCTTCAGACGACGACCGACGGGCGCGACCCGCTCGACCGCCCCCACCCCCCGTCAGGTCGCCAGCTGGACGGCCTCCCCAGGGGCGGGGCGAGGAGAAGTATGCAGGCGTTCCGGAGGGGGCTGCGTCGATTGTACATCGTGACGGTGGGTGGCGGGAGCAGGGCGTTGATTTTGTTGAGCGCGGGGCTACCCTATCCTCCTGCGAGTACGGGGATAAGTGCGCGCCCGAAACCCTCTCTCATAGAGAGAGGGAGGGGCCCGCCGCGCAGCGGTGGGAGGGTGAGAGGTTACACCCTGTCAGAACGAAGCACCGCCAGGATGTCGTCCGACACGCCGCCCGGATCGGTCAGCACCCGCTCGTTCTGAAACCTCAATACAACATACCCGTACAGCTCCAGCGTCTGGGTCCGACGCTCGTCATAGTCCTCGCGCCCTTCATGCGCAGCGCCGTCCAGCTCGACGATCACCTTCGCCGCCTCACAGACGAAGTCGGCGAAGTAGCGGTCAATCGCGACCTGCCGCAGAAACCTGAACCCGCCCAGCCGCCGATTGCGGACGAGGGTCCAGACCGTCCTCTCAGCCAGGGTCTGGCTCTGGCGCAGACGACGGGCGTTAGCGGTCTTGTCCATGCCGCGAGCATGATCCGAGACGTCCGCGACACTCAACGACAGGAATCGAGATTTCTCTGGCCAGCGGTGAAACCTGCGCAACCGGATAGATGCCTGACAGTTAGTCCGATTACATTCCTGACGGTTTTGGGGCTGGGTTGTTGGTGGCTACGGGCCTGGGCGGCCGCCCAGGCCCGTAGCGGCTGATCTTCTGTGTCTTGCGAT
>JANOSS010000107.1:0-2812 GCA_031415995.1 Caulobacter sp.
ATCGCAAGACACAGAAGATCAGCCGCTACGGGCCTGGGCGGCCGCCCAGGCCCGTAGCCACCAACAACCCAGCCCCAAAACCGTCAGGAATGTAATCGGACTAACTGTCAGGCATCTATCCGGTTGCGCAGGTTTCACCGCCAGCCGGAAAATCTCGAGTCCTGTCGTTGAGCATCTCGAGCGTTGCAGACCATGCTCCGGTCATGGACAAGACCGCCAACGCCCGTCGCCTCCGCCGCAACCAGACCCTGGCCGAGAAGACGCTCTGGAGCCTCGTCCGCAATCGGCGGCTGGGTGGGTTCAGGTTTCTGCGGCAGGTCGCGATTGATCGATACTTCGCGGACTTCGTCTGCGAAGCGGCCAAGGTGTTCGTGGAGCTGGACGGGGTGGCGCATGAAGGGCGTGAGGACTACGACGAGCGCCGGACCCGGACGCTGGAGCTGTTTGGGTATGTGGTGGTGCGGTTTCCCAACGCGCGGGTGCTGGCCGACCCTGGCGGCGTGTCGGACGACATCCTGGCGGTCCTTCGTTCGGACAGGGTGTAACCTCTCACCCTCCCACCGCTTCGCGGCGGGCCCCGCCCTCTCTCTATGAGAGAGGGGTTCCGTGCGCCGGCCTCCATCCCCATGCGAGCACGGGGATAACCCCACCCCAAGCCCAGCACATTCAACGCCCTAACCGCCGCACCCAGCGTCACGATCGAAAATCGACGCAGCCCCCTCCAGAACCCCTGCATACTACCTCTCGTCCCGCCACTGGGGAGGCCGTCCAGCTGGCGACCTGACGGGTGGCGGGGGCGGTTGTGCGGGTCGCGCCCGTCAGTCGTCGTCGAAGGCCCGGTGGGGTCTGGCGGAGCGGATCGGTCCTTGCGGGGGCCGAACGTGATGAAGCCGGATCCGGACCGCCGGGAACGCCCTTCGGCGACGCCTGGCAAGGCGCTCCAGGCGCGGGCTGAAATCGCCTGCGCGGTCCGGAGGGGTCGCTTCCCTTCCGCCCGCCTGGGGCCTCTGATCGGAAGCGGGTTAAGACCCCGCGCCCCGAAGGCTCACTGGATAACGACCGCGCGGAGCGCTCCGGCTCAGGCCGAAACGGTACTCCTCTACACCCTCATCCGGGCCTGGCCCGGACGCTCCGCCGCCTCCCCACTTGCCGGTGAAAACCGGCGAGGACGCGAACCCGTGCGCGGGGCGACTTGACCCCGCCGCCCTCTGGTTCCACACCCCGGCCTCATGGAAAAGCTGAACATCCTCCTCGTCGGGTCCGGCGGGCGCGAGCACGCCCTGGCCTGGAAGATCGCGCAATCGCCGCTGTGCGGACGCCTTGTGGCCGCGCCCGGCAATCCGGGCATAGCGGCGGTCGCGCAACTGCGCGCGGTCAAGGTGCTCGACGTCGAGGGGCTGGTCGCCCTGGCCCAGGAGATCGCCGCCGATCTGGTGGTGGTGGGGCCGGAATCGGCGCTGGAGGTCGGGCTCGCCGACCGCCTGGCCGAAGTCGGCATCCCCTGTTTCGGCGGCAGCCAGCGCGCCGCGCGGCTGGAGACCTCCAAGGCCTTCACCAAGGATTTCTGCGCCCGCCACGACCTGCCGACAGCGGCCTATGGCGTGTTCACCGACGCGCCCGCCGCCAGCGCCTTCCTGGATCGGCTGCAGGCCCCCTTCGTGATCAAGGCCGACGGCCTGGCGGCCGGCAAGGGCGTGGTGATCGCCGCTGACCGGGCCCAGGCCGACGCCGCCGTGCTCGACATGCTGGGCGGCCGGTTCGGCACGGCCGGGGCGCGGGTGGTGATCGAAGAGTTCATGCACGGCGAGGAGGCCTCGCTGTTCGCCATCTGCGACGGCAAGACGGCGATGCTGTTTGGCGCAGCCCAGGACCACAAGCGCGCCTATGACGGCGACGAAGGCCCCAATACCGGCGGCATGGGCACCTATTCGCCGCCGCCCGTCCTGACCGACGCCCTGATGCGTCAGGCCTGGATCGAGCTGATCGAGCCCACCGTCCGGGGCATGGCCGCCGAGGGCAATCCCTATGTGGGCGTGCTGTATGCCGGCCTGATGCTGACGCCCGAGGGCCCCAAGCTGGTCGAATACAATGCCCGCTTCGGCGATCCCGAATGCCAGACCTTGATGCTGCGCCTGCAGAGCGACCTGGTGCCGCTGCTGCTGGCCGCCGCAAAGGGCGAGCTGGCAGGCGCGGCCAAGCCGGTGTGGCGCGACGAGGCGGCGATCTGCGTGGTGCTGGCGGCTGAAGGCTATCCCGACGCGCCAGTGACTGGCGGCCGGATCCAGGGCGCCGACGCTGATTTCGGCGCCGGGGTCGTGGTCTTCCACGCCGGCACGTCGCGCGAGTTCGAAGGGCGGCTGGTGGCGGCCGGCGGCCGGGTGCTGAACGTTTGCGCCCTGGGCGCGACCCTGCTTGAGGCGCGCGAGGCGGCCTATGCGGCGATCGAGACCATCAGCCTGCCGGGCGGGTTCTATCGCCGCGACATCGGCTGGCGGGCTCTAGGAGAATAGCCGGCCGCCGCCGCAGGCCCCCTCCTGACCTGCTAAGCGCAGCAGCCCGTAGGGGGCAAGTAGCTTGCGTCGGCGGAGCCACCCTCTAAACTCTCGTTCAAACAAGCGTTGGGGAGAAATCGCATGGCTGAAGCCGAGTCCGCCCAGGATCTGAATTCGGGCACCAAGCCGGTCGATCCGCGCCATGCGATCGACGAGGGCAAGCTGGCTTCGTGGCTTGCGGCCCATGTCGAGGGCTTCACAGGCCCGCTGGAGGTGCGCCAGTTCAAGGGCGGCCAGTCCAACCCGACCTATCAGCTGGT
>JANOSS010000108.1:0-3412 GCA_031415995.1 Caulobacter sp.
GGGCGATGGCCGAGCGCTCGCCTTCGGCATGGGCCTTGGCCTTGGCTTCCTCGACTTCCTCGAGAGTGAAACTGCGCTTCACCTTGGGAGCCTGATAGGCCACGCCGCCGCGGTCGTCGAAGACGGTGTCGAAGCCGAAGCGCTTGTGGGGGATGTCGTTCATGCTGCCATCCTCCTCAGTAGATCAGCTCGTCGTCGCTGCCCGAACCGGCCAGCATGATTTCGCCCTTGGCGGCCAGATCCTTGGCGACCTGGACCATGGCGACCTGGGCCTGGTCGACGTCCTTCAGACGCACCGGACCCATGCTCTCCATGTCTTCGCGCATGATCTTGGCGGCGCGTTCCGACATGTTGGAGAAGAACATCTCGCGCAGCTTGTCCGACGCGCCCTTCAGGGCCAGGGCCAGCTGCTCCTTGCTCGTGGCGCGCAGCAGGGTCTGGACGCCGCCCGGATCCAGCTTGGACAGGTCTTCGAACACGAACATCAGGGCGCGGATCCGCTCGGCGGCCTCGCGGTTGCGCTCTTCCAGGGCCGCGATGAAACGGGCCTCGGTCTGGCGATCGAAGTTGTTGAAGATCTCGGCCATCATCTCGTGGCTGTCGCGCTTGGACGTACGCGCCAGGTTGGACATGAACTCGGTGCGCAGGGTCTGCTCGATCTTGTCGAGGATCTCGCGCTGCACCGGCTCCATTCGCAGCATGCGGGTGACGCATTCCAGGGCGAAGTCTTCCGGCAAGGATGACAGCACGCGAGCGGCGTGGTCGGACTTCACCTTGGACAGCACCACGGCGACGGTCTGGGGGTATTCGTTCTTCAGATAGTTGGCGAGCACCGCCTCGTTCACATTGCCCAGCTTGTCCCACATGGTGCGACCTGCGGGTCCGCGGATCTCCTCCATCAGGGCGTCCACCTTTTCAGGCGGCATGAACGAGTTCAGCAGGCGCTGGGTCTGCTCGTAGGAGCCCATGATCGCGCCCGTCGAGCTCATGCCCGAGACGAACTCGACCAGCAGCTCTTCCACCACGCTAGCGGACACGGTGCCCAGGCCGGCCATGGCCTGAGAAACTTCCTTGATCTCCTCGTCATCCAGGGCTTCCCAGATGCGCGTATGATCTTCGCCAAGCGAAAGCAAAACGATCGCGGCCTTTTCCGGGCCGGCCAGTTTGCTGACATCACTGATGGAGGCTTTCATGGCCATCAGGTCGACTCGTGCAGCCAGGTCCGCAGGATCGCGACCGATTCATCAGGGTGCTTGTCGACGAACTCCGAAACCCGCTTGATCGAAGAGGCTTTCACCTGACCCTCGATCTTGGCGATGTCGATGCGGTGGTCGATGTCGGCGCCGGGTCCGGGTCCGGCGATGGCCATCGGCTCGCCGGCCGGGCTCATCACAACTTCCTGGGTCGAGCCGTCCGACAGAGTGACCATGCGGGTCACCTGTGGCGCGCCCAGCGTCATCTGCTGTGGCGAGGGAGTCATCATGTTCTTCACGAACGGACGGACCGCGAACAGCAGGATCATGATGGCCACGATGCCCAGCACGGCCAGTTCAGCGATGCGCATGATATCGTTCTTGCCAAAGGCCGACAGCAGTCCGTCCTTGCCCAGGGCCTGGTCCTCAGGCTGCGGGAAGCGGATGTTGGTCACCTTGACCTGGTCGCCTCGCGCGGCGTCGAAGCCGATGGCGGTCTTGACCAGATCTTCCAGCTGGGCGCGCTCTTCCTCGGTGCGGGGCGTATAGGCGCCGGGCTTGCCGTCCTTGCCGGCCGGAGCGGTGACGCCGTCGATGGCCACGGCCACGGCCAGCTTCTTGATCGTGCCCGGCTCCTTGATCTCCGTCGTCGTGGTGCTCGAAATTTCGTAGTTTGTGACGCTTTCGTTGGCGTTAGAGCGCGAACCCAGCGCCTGGAAGCCGCCGGGAGCGCCGCCCGGGATGTTCTGGGCCGCCGTAACGCCGTTGGTGTCGTCGTTCTTGGTTTCGCTGTTGCCCGACTCGTTGGTGCTTTCCGAACGGATCACCTGGCCTTCGGGGTCGAACTTCTGCTCCTGGGTCGTGACGCGGTTCAGATCGAGCTCAGCGGTGACATTGACGCGCACCTTGCCGGGGCCCAGCACGCCTTCGATCATGTCCTTGACGGTCTTGGCGATGCGGGCCTCGGCCTCGGACTTGCGATCCTGGGCCAGCTGACCGGCCAGGCTTTCGTCGCTGGCGGCCGACAGGGTCTTGCCGTGCTGGTCGATGACGTTGACCTTCTCCGGCTTCATGCCGGCGACCGCCCCCCCGACCAAGTTCTGCACGGCGCGCACCATCTCGGCCGACGGCTCGCGGCCGCCCGTGCTGATGGTGACGGCGGCCGAGGGTTGCTCGGCGTCTTCTTCAAAGATCTGGCGCTTGGGCAGAACCAGGTGGACCCGGACCGAATTGACGCCCTGCCACTCCTTGATGGTACGCTCAAGCTCGCCCTGCAGGGCGCGCTGACGGTTTAGCTGCTGGACAAAATCGGTCTGGCCCAAAGCGTTGCTGCTGTCGAAAATTTCGTAGCCGACCGAGCCGGAGGTCACCAGACCCTTGCCGGCGACCAGCAGGCGGGCCGAGGCGACCTTGTCGCGCGCCACCATGATGGTCGAGCCATCGCCCTTGGTCTCGTACTTCACACCGGCCTGATCCAGAGCCTGGGTGACTTCCGAGGCTTCCTTCAGGTCGAGGTTGGAATACAGGAGCTCGGTCGGCTCCTTGCCCATGAACATGATCAAGGCAACCAGAATGGCCACGACGCCGGCGCCCACGCCGATCAGAGCGGCGAGCCGGCCAACGCCGAACCTCTGTATCGCGCTCAGAAAGCTATCCACTCAGGCCAATCCCCCAGAAAGCCACCCCGACGGGGGACAATGGCGGCGGTTGCCTGCAGGCTTCCGTCGCTAGGCAGGATTTACCCAGTTCAAGGTAAACGAGGCGTTTATATTTGGCGGACCCGAGCCGGTCCTGAAGCGCCAAAACGTCGCGGCCGCGCCCCGGGAAGGGCGCGGCCGCTGAACGTTCCAGAACAGGCCTCCAACCACCAACGGCCGGAAAACCCATATCTTTCAAGCCTGCCCTTAGCGGTACTGCTGGAGCCGGGTGGTCCGCAGACCCGCCAGGCCATGCTTGTCGATCGATTGCTGCCAATTGAGGAATTCCTCATTGGTCAACTTGTATCGATCGCACGCTTCGTCGAGCGAGAGCAGACCGCCGCGAACGGCGGCGACTACTTCGGCTTTCCGCCGGATCACCCAACGCTGGGTTTCCGGAGGCGGCAAGTCGGAGAGAGTTAGAGGCGCACCGGTCGGACCGATAACGTACTTCTCACCCCGGCTGTTCGTGCGCTGCTGCTGCAACATGGCTTTACGCCTTTCCCACAACCATCACTGTTG
>JANOSS010000109.1:0-11454 GCA_031415995.1 Caulobacter sp.
GCAGACCCGGATCAAGCTGCCGGGCCTGTAGGCTTTAGCGGCATCCGCGAATTCGACGGCCCGGCGGCGAAAGCTTCCGGGCCGTTTTTCGTTTGGCGAACTTGCCCCCTACGGGCTGCTGCGCAGCCGTCTTCCCCCGGAGGGGGAAGATGAAACGCGACAGCGGTCACGAGGGGGCGAGTCGTCCAGATCGTTTCAATCCCCCGGCGTCCGCACCGTGAAGCCCCTGGCCCGCATGCGATCCAGCAGACCGTTCTGGGCCACCAGGCCGCGAATCGAGAACAGGGCCACCGCGTGTCCGGGTGTCTTCATCGCCTGCGTCAGGGCCTCAACCTCATCGTCCATGGCCCGCTTTTCCAGCTCGACCATGCCCGGCAGGCTGCGGATGCAGCGCTGGAAATTGCGTGGGCCGGCAACGGCCTCGCGCACGTCGCCCCGCGCCCATGCGGCGGCGGCCGAGCGGGTCGCAGCGGTTCCGGCCTCGGCCTCGCTCAGCACGCCCTCCAGGCACAACTGCCCCGCCTCGTCGGAGTGATCGCGCACCGCCGCCCTCATCACCGGCATGGCCTTGTAGGTCCCAGCGGGTTTGGCCTTCACCCGATGCTTGCGCGCCAGCTTGCCGACCGTGCGCTCGGGCTCCCCCGAGTCCAGCCTGGTGGTCTTCTGATAGTCCATGGCGATCAAGATCCCGGCACCGAGCGGGCTCCAGTCGCGATAGGCGTCGGGCTTCTTGCCCAGCTGGGCGCGAACCTTCGCCAGCCGAGGCGCGAGGTCTGGCGTGGCGGCGTCCAGCGGCTGGTCGGATTTCAGCTTGCTGCGCAGTTTCAGCATGGCGGGGATGTCGGTCACGCCCGCCCGGCCGGCCGGCGGCAGGATCAGGGCGAAGGCGCCGTCCAGCCGGCGATCCAGCACCGACGTATCCCAGCTCGATCCCTTGGGCAGCGAGGCCAGGGTCCCCAGCATGTAGATCGTGGTGTCGCCGTCGGAGATCCGCCACCAGGCCGGCCCGGGCAGCTTGGCGTTGACCACCAGCGCCTCGACCAGATTGGCCTCGGGGTCTTCAGGACCCTGAGCGTGGGCAGACGGAGCTTGAACGGCCAGCGCAGCAAGGGCGGAGACCGCGATCAGACCGGAGCGTTTCATGCAGGTTCCATGGGATTTCAACAGCGCCAGGATCATGGTGCGATCCTTGCGGCCAAAGCTTGGCCTTGCGCGGTCAAAACCTTGTCATCCCGGCCAGGGCCGGGACCGCCAGACGCGCGGCGCCCAGGCGTCGATCCCGGTGGAATCGCTCTAATGTAACCCGCCGTCCCAAGGTCCGACCATGCCGATCCGCCGCCTGCCGCCCGAGACCGTCAACCGCATCGCCGCCGGCGAGGTGGTGGAACGGCCCGCGAGCGCCATCAAGGAGCTGGTCGACAACGCCGTCGACGCCGGGGCCACCCATATCGAGGTGGAAGCCCATGGCGGTGGCTTGACCCGCATCCTGGTGGCCGATGACGGCATGGGCCTGTCGGCAGAGGAACTGCCCGTCGCCATCGAGCGCCACGCCACCTCGAAACTGGCCCCCGACGCCGACGGTCTGTGGGACCTGCTGGCCATCCACACCATGGGTTTCCGGGGCGAGGCCCTGCCCTCGATCGGCTCGGTGGCCCGCCTCCAGATCAGCTCGCGCGCCAAGGGCGAGAAAGACGCCTTCTCGATCCTGGTCGAGGGCGGTCAGGTCGGCGATGTGGCCCCTGCCGCCTTCCCCGGCCCGCACGGCGCCCGGATCGAGGTGCGAGACCTGTTCTACGCCACTCCCGCCCGGCTGAAGTTCATGAAGTCGGAACGCGCCGAGGCCCTGGCCATCACCGAGGAGATCAAGCGCCAGGCCATGGCCCATGAGGCGGTCGGCTTCTCGCTGGATATCGACGGGCGCCGCATCCTGCGCCTGCCGCCCGAGCGTCCGGGGCCGCAGGGCCGGCTGGCGCGTCTGGCCGCCGTGCTGGGTCGCGACTTCCAGGACAACGCCATCGAGATCGACCAGACCCGCGACGGCGTGCGGCTGACCGGCTTTGCGGGCCTGCCGACCTATAATCGCGGCAACGCCGCCCACCAGTACCTGTTCGTCAACGGCCGCCCCGTGCGCGACCGGCTGCTGCAGGGCGCGCTTCGCGCCGCCTATGCCGATTTCCTGGCCCGCGACCGCCACCCGACGGCGGCGCTCTATGTGTCGCTCGACACCGCCGAGGTCGACGTCAACGTCCACCCGGCCAAGGCCGAGGTGCGGTTCCGCGATCCGGCCCTGGTGCGCGGCCTGATCGTCGGGGCGCTGCGCCATGCCCTGGCCGGGGCGGGGCACCGGGCCTCGACCACCGTGGCGACGGCGGCTCTGGACAGCATCCGAGCCCAGGGTGGCTATTCGTCCCAGAGCTTCCAGGCCGGCCCCTCGCCCGCCGGCTTTTCGGCCTGGCGCGAGGGCGGCTGGGCGCCGCCGCGTCCGCAGGGGCTGCCGGGGCTGTCGGATGTTTCGGCGCGGGTCGAGGGCGGCTTCAGCGACGTGATGGGCCAGGCCTATGAGGCGATCCACCACAGCGAGGCGTCGCAAACCTATCCGCAGGACGCCGCCACCGCGTTCGACCCCGTCGACTTCCCGCTGGGCGCGGCCCGGGCCCAGGTGCACGGGACCTATATCGTCGCCCAGACCCGCGACGGCATGGTCATTGTCGACCAGCACGCCGCCCACGAGCGCCTAGTCTATGAGCGCATGAAGCACGAGATGGCGGCCGGCGGCGTCGCTCGCCAGACCCTGCTCTTGCCCGAGGTGGTGGACCTGGACCCCGCCGAGGCAGAGCGCATCCTGGCCCGCGCCGAGGAACTGGCGGCCCTGGGCCTGGTGATCGAGAGCTTTGGTCCCGGCGCGGTGCTGGTGCGCGAAACCCCGGCCCTGCTGGGCAAGACCGACGCCGCCGGCCTGGTGCGCGACATCGCCGACGACCTGGCCGAGAACGGTCAGGCCCTCGCCCTGAAGGAACGACTGGAAGCGGTGTGCTCGACCATGGCCTGCCACGGCAGCGTCCGGGCCGGCCGCCGCCTGAACGGCGCCGAGATGAACGCCCTGCTGCGCGAAATGGAGGCCACGCCCCACTCGGGCCAGTGCAACCACGGCCGGCCGACCTATGTGGAGCTGAAACTCGCCGATATCGAGCGGCTGTTCGGGCGGCGGTAGGGTTGGAGAAGGTCGAAGGCGCGAGGGGAAGCTAAGGGGGAAGCTCGACCCGTTGCGGACGCGATCAACCCTCTCTCTTTGAGAGAGGGCGGGGCCCGCCGCGCAGCGGTGGGAGGGTGAGAGGTTACACCCTGTCCGAACGAAGCACCGCCAGGATGTCATCTGATACGCCGCCAGGGTCGGTCAGCACCCGCGCGTTGGGAAACCTCATCACAACATAGCCGTAGAGTTCCAGCGCCTGGGTGCGCCGTTCATCATAGTCCTCGCGGCCTTCATGGGCCTCGCCGTCCAGCTCCACGATCAGCTTGCCCGCCTCGCAGACGAAGTCGGCGAAGTAGCGGTCTATAGCGACCTGGCGCAGGAACCTGAACCCGCCCAGTCGGCGATTGCGAACGAGGGTCCATAGCGTCTTCTCGGCCAGGGTCTGGTTGCGGCGGAGGCGACGGGCAATGGCGGTCTTGTCCATGTCGAGAGCATGATCTGAAGCGTCAGGGCGCTCAACGACAGGAATCGGGATTTTCCGGCCAACGGCAAAACCTCTCACCCTCCCACCGCCTACGGCGGCGGGCCCCGCCCTCTCTCAAAGAGAGAGGGTTTCGATCAGAGCGTCCTCTTTCTGGACAGCGGCTCTGTCTGAGCCTCTGTCCTCAAACCGCCGATTCAGGCCGCGTCGCGCGCCTGGGCCAGCGGCGCGCCCCCGGCCTGGGCGACGGGCTTGTCGAGGAAGCCGGTGATGGCCGTGCCCTGCACCCGGGCGACGCCGCCCTGGCGGCAGGCGTCCAGTTCGTTGGCGCTGCTGACGCCGGCCACGCACTGGGCCACGCACTTGCCGCGATAGACGCCTTGGCGCTCCACGAACTTCAGGATCTTGGTCAGACGCTCGCGCTCGTCCTCGCCGGTCAGGGTCAGGGTGACGCTGTCGATCAGCTCGGGCGGCAGGGTGTGCACCGGGAAGGTCGGATCCGCCACATTGAGGTCGAGGAAGGCGAAGCTGCCTTTCAGGAAGGCGCGGATCTGGCTGACCAGACCCAGCGAGGCCTCCCGCGGGGTGCCATAGACGCTGGCCCCCAGGCGGGGCTGCAGGTCCAGCGGATAGCGCGACAGGCGGGTCTTGTAGGCGTCCTGGGCGTGCGGCGTGGTCAGGTTCCAGAAGCCGAACGGCACGTAGAAGTCGCCGAAAGGCGCGGTCTTGAGGGCGGTCTGAGCGTCGTTGAGGCAGCTGAGGTCGCGGGTCAGCAGCGCCGAATCCGCCTCGGGGGGCGTGTCGGTGAGATCGGCGCGCAGGCCGATCATCGAGCCGACAAAGGCCTCGGTCGGCAGATCGTAGAGACCCCACCAGCCGGTCTTGGATGGCGGCGGAGGCGGCGTCGGCTTGGCCCGGGCGACCGGCGCGTGAGCCGGGGCCTGAGGCGCGCGCGTCTCGACCTGAACCGCAGCGGACTCAGGCGCGGCGGCGGGAACGACAGGCGGCGGCGTGACGGGCGGCGGAGCCGGGGCGACCGCCACCTTGGCCTCGCGGGCCTCCTCGCGCGTACTGGGCACGGCGCGGATGGCTTCAGCGGTGACTACCTGCACACGACCGGCGGGGCCGCCATAACCCTCGCCAGCCACCAGACCGGCCAGTTCAGCCTGGCTCAGGCTGGCAAACTTCAGGACCGCGCTCTCATCGCCCTCGAAGGTCAGCAAACAGACCTGACCGCTCTTGCGGCCGGGGAACAGGCTGGCCTCAAGCTCGGCGGCCAGGGCCTGCATTTCGACCGGATTCAGCTGGGTGGCCCGGCTATCGGCCAGAACAAAGGCCAGGGGCGCCACGGCGCCGTAACGGCGCGGGGCGGTCCAGCGCGCCTTCAGATAGGCGTCGGCCGCCTCCTGGGCCCGCAAGGCCGGGAAGGCGTGATCGTCGATGAGCAGGCGCAGACAGGCGATTGCGGTCATGACCACTGGCTTACCCGCGATTCCTCGCCAATTGGTTAGGGACACTCGTGGAGGCCCATGAACTCAACCCTTGGTTTTCAGACGATTGGGGAGCCTTCCTGAACGGCAAACCCGGATGCGGAAACGCCTGTGCCAGCAGGTGTTCGCTGAACGGAGCGCTGACAAAAGGCCCGCTGACCGACGACAGTCTCTGCTCGCGACGGAGGTCAAAATCGTGGCGTGATCACACGCCTGTGACGCCTTGCCGCAGCCTTAGGTCGATAAACTGCCGACGCGCAGACGGGCGGCGGTGGATCGCAGCGAACCTTGCTCTAGACGAACGTCTCCGTCAGCCGGAAGTCCAGCCTCTGCTTGACGCCTGGCCAATCGGCGTCGGTAATCGAGAACACGGCCGTGTCGCGCACGTGGCCCGTCCAGGTGATCTTGTGATTGCGCAGCACGCCGTCCTTGTCGGCGCCCAGCTTTGTGATGGCCGCCTGGCTGCGGGCGTTGCGGACATCGATCATGAACTCCACCCGGATGGCGCCGTTGTCGAAGGCGTGGCCCAGCATCAGGCGCTTGCTCTCCGGATTGATCGGGCCTGAGCGCGCGTCCGGGTGCAGGAAGGTCGAGCCGACCTCCAGACCTTTGTGCAGGCGGCGGATATTCAGATAGCTGGACGTGCCCACCACCTTGCCGTCCGACAGCCGGCGGATGGCGAAGCCGATGCGCTCGCCGCGCTGGGTCTCGCCCTGCAGCGCGCCCCACCAGTCCTCGAAGCCCTCGCCACAGCCGTTGGTCGACATGATTTCCCAGCTGGCGGGATCGCAGTCGATCGCGGCGCGCAATTCGTCGCGCAGGGCCCCGGGCAGATCAGGCGTAATGGGTTCCAGCCGCACATGGCGGCCGTTGAGGGGGAGAATCTGGATGTTCATGACGGGCATCTTGAAGGGCGCCGCCCCACGGCCGCAAGTCTGCTTGCCAACCCACCTTGCCGTCCGCGTCAGCCCGGTGCTACAACTTCTTCAAACAAACGTTTGAAGACAGGGATTGGGAAGCGCCATGGATTTCGACATCTCCCCCACGCAGCGGCAATTCCTCGATCGCGTCACCGCGTTCATGGACGAGCACATCGTGCCGGCCATTCCGCGATACGAGGCCGAGATGAACGTGCTCGGCGCCGAGCGCTGGAAAGTCGTGCAGGTCGTCGAGGAACTGAAGGCCAAGGCCAAGGCGGCCGGGCTGTGGAACTTCTTCATGCCGCCGCACAGCGGCCAGACCCACGTCGACGACACCTTCGTCTTCGAGGGCGTGCAA
This sequence comes from Caulobacter sp., assembly GCA_031415995.1. GTDB lineage: Bacteria > Pseudomonadota > Alphaproteobacteria > Caulobacterales > Caulobacteraceae > Caulobacter. The sequence goes on from JANOSS010000109.1 coordinate 6,443, forward strand.
CTGACCAACCTGGAATACAGCCTGATCGCCGAACAGCTGGGCAAGGTCGGCTTCGCGTCGGAAGTCTTCAACTGCTCGGCGCCCGATACCGGCAATATGGAAGTGCTGATGCGCTACGGCACGCTGGCCCAGAAGGAGCGCTGGCTGCGCCCGCTGATGAACGGCGAGATCCGCAGCGCCTTCCTGATGACCGAGCCGGACGTGGCCTCCTCGGACGCCACCAATATCGAGACCCGCATCGAGCGCGACGGCGACCACTATGTGATCAACGGCCGCAAGTGGTGGAGCTCGGGCGTGGGCGATCCGCGCTGCAAGGTTGCCATCGTGATGGGCAAGACCGACCCGGAAAACGCCAGCCGCCACGCCCAGCAGAGCCAGGTTCTGGTGCCTCTGGACGCGCCCGGCATCGAGATCGTCCGCATGCTGCCGGTGTTCGGCTATGACGACGCCCCGCATGGCCACGCCGAGGTGATCCTCAAGAACGTGCGCGTGCCGATCGAGGATGGCCTGCTGCTGGGCGAAGGCCGCGGCTTCGAGATCGCCCAGGGCCGTCTGGGCCCCGGCCGCATCCACCACTGCATGCGCACCATCGGCACTGCCGAAGTGGCGCTGGAGAAGATGTGCAAGCGCCTGATGAGCCGCAAGGCGTTCGGCAAGTTCATCTCCGACCAGTCGGTGTGGGAAGAACGCATCGCCGACGCCCGCATCGACATCGAGATGTGCCGCCTGCTGTGCCTGAAGGCCGCCGACATGATGGACAAGGCCGGCAACAAGTCGGCCCGTCTGGAGATCGCCATGATCAAGGTCGCGGCCCCGCGCCTGGCCCTGAAGATCATCGACGACGCCATCCAGGCCCACGGCGGCGGCGGCGTGACCACCGACTTCGGCCTGGCCAAGGCCTATGCCGGCATCCGCACCCTGCGCCTGGCCGACGGCCCGGATGAAGTGCACCAGCGCACCATCGCCCGCATGGAATACGGCAAGTACGGCGACCTGGTTTACAAGCAGAAGGCCGAGAAGGAAGCCGCGCTGCACGTGGCGGGCATTCGCTAGTATCGCTTAAACCATCCATCAAAATGGCTTGTCATCCCGGCCGCAGCGAAGCGAAGAGCCGGGACCCAGGACAACCGCATTGCGCCGGCCCCTGGGTCCCGGACAGCCTCTATGAGGCTTCCGGGATGACAAGAATTTTGAGCGCGCAAGAAGCGGAAAGACGCGCCTTAGCCGTGGGGCGATAACCGCGACATGACCCGCCCGTCAGGCCTCAGCCTCGACCGCCGCCCCTCCCCGCTCGGCGAAATCCTGCTGGTCACCGACGAGGCCGGTGCCGTGCGGGCGCTGGATTTTCACGACTACGCTCCGCGCATGGCGCGGTTGCTGCGCCTGCACTATGGCGACCTGCCTCCGGAAGACGGCGCGGCGCCCGCCGCAGTGCGCAAGGCACTGAGCGACTATTTCGAGGGCGTCCTGGACGCCCTGTCCGCTGTCGCCTGGGCGACCAACGGCACTGCGTTCCAACAGCAGGTCTGGTCCGCCCTGCTCGACGTATCGCCCGGGACCACCTCGACCTATGCCGCCCTGGCCGAGCGGATCGGCAAGCCTGCCGCCACAAGGGCCGTGGGGGCCGCCAACGGGGCCAATCCGATCGCGATCCTCGTGCCCTGCCACCGCCTGATCGGCGCCAACCGGTCGCTCACCGGCTATGCCGGGGGACTTGAGCGCAAGGCGTGGTTGCTAAGGCACGAGGGCGCGCGGCCCTAGAGCTCTCTGTTTTCGCATCGTTTTGCGGAAAACCGGCGTCCACTTTTCCGCACGATACGCTAGGCGATCATCCCGCCGCGCAGCACCAGGCGGCCGGGATTGAGAAACGGCAGCGCCAGAGTGGTCCCGATCAGCACTTCGAAGAGCAGGTTGCCCAGATTGAACCGGCCGCCGGCCTGATCGATCAGCCGCGAGGCGGCGCGACCCAGCGCAGCGCCGAACCAGGCCAGGGCCAGGGCGAAGGCCATCGCCGCGCCGATTCCCGGCTGGTAGCCCAGATAGAGGGCCGCCCCGGCATGCGACAGCACCAGCAGGCCGCCGAACGCCCGCCCCTCCGCCAGCAGCGGCATCGGCGCCGCGTCACCTGCAGCGAGGCCCACCATGCCAAGACCCTGGGCCGGTCTGACCAGGGCGATGCCGCCCAGCGCACCACCGATCACGCAGGCGATCACGGCCAGCAGCAAGGACAGGACATAGCTCGACATGCGCGGGGCGCTCCTAAAGGTCGGTTCAGACGGGCGCCGCAGGCGCGGCGCCATGACAGACGGCATGGATGTTGAACCCGTCCGGGTTCAGCACCAAAGCGCCGTCATAGTCTGGATGGTAATGAGGGCGAAGTCCGGGCGGACCGTTGTCTCGCCCGCCCGCCGCCGGGGCCGCCGCATGGAAGGCTGCCGAGCGGTCGAAATCCGCCGCGCCCAGGGTGATATGGTCGATCATTTGACCAGTACCGGGAAGACTCGTCGGGTGTCGCTGACCGTGTCGGGCATCCACGGCTGTTTGAGGGTGAAGGACAGCTCGGCCCTGCCGCGCGCCATGGCCTGGTAGGTGAAGATCGTCATGATCGCCCCGCCCGGCAAGGCGGCGTTGGTGGTCTGGCTGGAGCCGCCGCTCAGAACCGTGGCTTCCGCCTCCCGATCCAGTCGCCAGGAATAGCCCGTGCCGGCGCTCAGCGGCAGCTCGATCCGCAGTACCTGCCCGGGAGCCAGAACGACCGGTCCAGCGTCCGAAACCGTCAGGGGACCCGGCGGCGGGGGCGGGGCGCTGGCGCAACCGGCCATGAGGATCAGGCCCAGGCCCAGACTGGCCGCCAGGGCCGAGGATACGAAACGTTTCATCAAGCCGGTCCTAGCTGGCCGCAGAGGCGGCGCGGGGCATTTGGCGCGCCAGAATCGGAGGGCGCGATCCTTGACTCCGCCATCCCCCGGCACTACCTCCTGCCCGGCGCTGGCACTCACTGGGGGCGACTGCTAACAGCAGTGCTTCCCTCGCTGGCGATCCCTAATTCTAACCGTCCCGACGGAGAACATCCTATGAAATTTCGTCCCCTGGGCGACCGCGTCCTCGTGAAGCGCGTCGAAGAAGAAACCAAGACCAAGGGCGGGATCATCATCCCCGACACCGCCAAGGAAAAGCCGCAAGAAGGCGAAGTCGTCGCCGTCGGCCCCGGCGCCCGTAACGACAAGGGTGACGTTGTCGCTCTGGACGTGAAGGCTGGCGATCGCATCCTGTTCGGCAAGTGGTCGGGCACGGAAGTGAAGGTCGATGGTCAAGACCTGCTGATCATGAAGGAAAGCGACGTTCTGGGCGTGGTCGAGGCCTAAGTCCTCCTCCGTCCGAACGACTTTCCAACCCCCCATTTCTCTTTCTGAAGGGCTCTCAACATGGCCGCTAAAGACGTTTATTTCTCCTCGGACGCCCGCGACAAGATGCTGCGCGGCGTCAACATCCTCGCCAATGCGGTGAAGGTGACCCTCGGCCCCAAGGGCCGCAATGTCGTGATCGAAAAGTCCTTCGGCGCCCCGCGCTCGACCAAGGACGGCGTCTCGGTCGCCAAGGAAATCGAACTGGCTGACCGCTTCGAGAACCTCGGCGCGCAGATGATCCGCGAAGTCGCCTCCAAGACCAATGACAAGGCCGGCGACGGCACCACCACCGCCACCGTCCTGGCCCAGGCCATCGTGCAGGAAGGCCTCAAGTCCGTCGCCGCCGGCATGAACCCGATGGACCTGAAGCGCGGCATCGACAAGGCCGTGCACATCGTCGTCGCCGACATCAAGGCGTCGTCGAGGAAGGTCACGACCAACACCGAAATCGCCCAGGTCGGCACCATCTCGGCCAACGGCGACAAGGACGTTGGCGAAATGATCGCCAAGGCCATGGACAAGGTCGGCAACGAAGGCGTCATCACCGTCGAAGAAGCCAAGACCGCCGAGACCGAACTCGACGTCGTCGAAGGCATGCAGTTCGACCGCGGCTACCTGTCGCCCTACTTCATCACCAACCCCGACAAGATGGAAGTTCAGCTCGAAGAGCCGCTCATCCTGCTGTTCGAAAAGAAGCTCTCGTCGCTGCAGCCGCTGTTGCCGGTGCTGGAAGCCGTCGTTCAGTCGGGCCGTCCCCTGCTGATCATCGCCGAAGACGTCGAGGGCGAAGCCCTGGCCACCCTGGTGGTCAACAAGCTGCGTGGCGGCCTGCGCGTCGCCGCCGTCAAGGCTCCGGGCTTCGGCGACCGTCGCAAGGCGATGCTGGAAGACCTGGCCATCCTGACCGGCGCTCAAGTCGTGTCGGAAGACCTGGGCATCAAGCTCGAGAACGTCTCGCTCGAAATGCTCGGCAAGGCCAAGAAGGTCACGATCACCAAGGACGACACCACCATCGTCGACGGTATCGGTGAGAAGGGCGCGATCGAAGCCCGTATCGCCCAGATCAAGCGCCAGATCGAAGACACCACGTCGGACTACGACAAGGAAAAGCTGCAAGAGCGTCTGGCCAAGCTGGCCGGCGGTGTTGCCGTGATCCGCGTCGGCGGCTCGACCGAAGTCGAAGTGAAGGAAAAGAAGGACCGCGTCGACGACGCCCTCAACGCCACCCGCGCGGCCGTTGAAGAAGGCATCGTCCCCGGCGGCGGCGTCGCCCTGCTGAAGGCCTCCAAGGCCCTGGCTGGCCTGACCGGCGACAACGCCGACCAGACCGCCGGCATCGCGATCATCCGTCGCGCCCTGCAGGCCCCGATCCGTCAGATCGCCGAAAATGCCGGCGTTGAAGGCTCGATCGTGGTCGGCAAGGTTCTGGAAAGCGACTCGCCGACCTTCGGCTTCAACGCCCAGACCGAAATGTATGTCGACCTGATCGTGGACGGCGTCATCGACCCGGCCAAGGTTGTCCGCACCGCTCTGCAAGACGCCGCTTCGGTGGCCGGCCTGCTGATCACCACGGAAGCCGCGATCGTCGAGGCCCCCAAGAAGGGC
>JANOSS010000110.1:0-24216 GCA_031415995.1 Caulobacter sp.
TGAAGGCCTTCGCCGAACGCCTGCAGGCCGCCGGAAAGCCAAAACGCCTCATATTCAACGCTGTCGCCCGGAAACTCGTCGTCCTCGCAAACGCCGTGCTCACCGACCTCAAACCCGCAAATCAACTGACTTGATGACAAACTATTTTTGCTGCAACTGCGCCTTCGCCGGGCACACCGCCCCGGCCGGATCAGTGGTCAGCTTCACGCCCTGCAGCGTGACCGTCAGCGCGCCCGCCGTCGACAGAGCGAACGGCTCGGCCACCTTGGTCACGTCCATACCCGCCGCCGCGAAGCACTTGAGCGGCACCTTCAGGCTGCGCCACTCGCCCAAGGGGGCGGCGGCCAGCACCGGCGACACATCCAATTTGCCCCAGCCGATCGACAGGTTGACCGGCGCGGACGGCGCGGCGTCGACGCGGTAGTCGATCAACAGGCCCATCTCGGCATTGGTCTGGAAGGTCAGGTCAACCGTGCCGTCGCCCACGATCGCCGCCGTTGCCGGCGCGCTTCCGGAGAACACGATCTGGCGACCGGCCTCCTGCACGCCGCCGGCGTCGACCGGCCGGATCTGCACCGCCGTGGTCGGCGACAGCTTGAAGCCAAACGGCGCGGGCGTCTTGCCGGCCACGAAGTAGTTGGAGACGTTCAGCGAAGCCGCCGTGACGCCCGCGACTTCCGACAGTTTCGGCAGTCGGACCCTGTCGCGATAGGTCAGGCCAAAGCCATAGGCGAATAGCGGATCGTAGATCTTGTCGCCGCGATTGAGCGAGGTCTGGGCGGCGCTCCTGGGCCAGCTGAACGACAGCTTGCCGTGGAAGTCGGTGCGCGGCTTGCCGGCCTTGTCGCCGATGATCACATCGGCGATCCCGCCGCCTTCGGAGCCCGGCAGCCAGGCGCTGACGAAGGCGTCCGAGGCGTTCAGCTCCGGGTTCACCCACAGGGGGCGGCCGGTCAGGAACACCGCCACCACCGGCACGCCGGCAGCCTTCAGGCGCTTGAGAAGGGCCAGGTCGGTCTTGTCGCCGGCCTGGTACTCCAGGGTCTTCAGGTCACCCACGCCCTCGGCATAGGGCGTCTCGCCGAACACCACCACGGCCACATCGGGCCTGGCGTCGAACTTGCCGTCGACATCCAGCGTCGCCTTGCCGCCGCCGGCCTCGACGGCCTCTCTGAGACCCGACCAGATCGATTGGGCATTGGGGAAGTCTGAGTTCTTGTTGTCAGTGCCCTGCCACGACAGGGTCCAGCCGCCGGACTGACGGCCGATGTCGTCGGCGCCCGACCCCGCCACCAGCACATTGGCGCTCGACTTGATCGGCAGCACGCCGTTGTTCTTCAGCAGCACCAGCGACTTGCGCACTGACTCGCGGGCCAGGGCGCGATGCTCGGCCTTGCCCAGCACGCCATCGCGGTCTTCCCACGGACGGGCGGTCTTGAAGAGGCCCAGCTTGGTTTTGACCCGCAGGATGCGGCGCACGGCGTCATCGACCCGGGCCTGCGGGATCTGGCCAGACTTCACCTGGGCGAGGGTGTTGTCGAACAGGCCCTTCCAGCTGTCGGGGGCCATGTACATGTCCAGGCCCGCATTGGCGGCCTGCGGACAATTGGTCGGGACGCAGCCGGCCACCTGACCATGGCCGTTCCAGTCGCCGATCACGAAGCCGTCAAAGCCCATCTGGCCCTTCAGCACGTCGGTCAGCAGGCTCTTGTTGCCGTGCATCTTGATCCCGTTCCAGCTGTTGAACGAGGCCATCACGGTCATGGCGCCGGCATTGATGGCCGGTACATAGCCCTTGGCGTGGACGGCGATCAGTTCGCTTTCCGAGATCTTCGCGTCGCCCTGATCGACACCTTTCTCGGTGCCGCCGTCAGCCAGGAAGTGCTTGGCGCTGGCGGCCACATGGCCCTTCTGCAGCACCTGGCCTTCGCTGACCGCGCCCTGCAGGCCCAGGATCATCTGGTCGGCATACTGCCGGACGATTTCAGGGTCCTCGGAATAGCCCTCATAGGTCCGGCCCCAGCGGTCGTCACGCGGTATGGTCAGGGTGGGTCCAAAGGCCCAGTCGAACCCTGACACCGCTGTCTCGCGCGCCGTCGCCACGCCGATCCGGCGGATAAGCTCGGCATCCCGGGTCGCGCCCAGGCCGATATTGTGCGGAAACAGGGTCGCGCCCACCACATTGCCATTGCCGTGCACGGCGTCGATGCCGAACATCAGCGGGATGTTGGTTCCGCCGCGCGTGGTGGCGGCCTCGCGGAAGGCGCGGACCGTCGCCACCCAGGGCTCCTTGGCCGAGCGGTCGGGGGCCCCCAGCGGCGGCGAACTGCCGCCCGCCAGGATCGAGCCCAGGGGATAGGACTGCAGATCCTCGGGCTTGATGGCCGCGGTGTCGGCCTGGATCATCTGGCCGACCTTTTCCTCCAGCGTCATCCTGGCCAGCAGGCCATCGACGAAGGTTTCGGTCTGGGCGTCGACCAGCCCCTGGCTTTTGGCGGCCGGCCACCGGGCGGGGTTGGCCGTCGCCTTGCCGGTCGGGGCTAAGACGGGCTGGGCGAGCGCCACGCCGGTCAGAAGGGTGGTCGCCATCAGCGCGACGATAAGGGTCCTGGTGGTCATGCTCCCGCTTCTCTTTTTCTGGCGCTGCGCGTCCATTGGTACCGGTATCGCAAGATGCTGCACGATGTCATGACCGGACTGATTTGCGCGACAGATCGGTGAAAGTGATTTCATGGGAGGAATCAATGAGGGCGGCCCAATGCGTCCTGCCGGCCGGCGTAGCCTGTGCGACGGCTGTAGCCGGCGCCAACGCCCAAGCCGAAACCCTCGTCCTTTCCTCGTCTGACAAGTCACTTATGATAACGCTGTCAGTCGGCGGTGAGCAACCCCGCTTTGCAGTGACCCACTGCGGCAAGGCCCCGCTGAAGCCCTCTCCGCCGGGCCCTTTGCGCGACAAGGGCGGCGCGAGGGCGATACCCTCCCCATCGCTTCAGCAGTAATCTGCGTCAGGCTATGAGTCCGTGTTCGAACACCCCGCCTTCGGCCCATGATCCCGGCGTCGCCCATGAAAAAAGGGGCGGACACGAAGTCCGCCCCCTCTCAGGTCGCAGCCGTTGGCGCGAACGGGACAAGACGCGTCCCGCCGCTCCGGCCGTCGTCTTGGTTTAGCGGAACAGGCTCAGGATCGACGAGCTCGAGGAGTTCGCGATCGACAGCGCCTGGATACCCAGCTGCTGCTTGGTTTGCAGCGATTGCAGGCGAGCGCTTTCCTTGGCCAGATCGGCGTCAACCAGGTTGCCCACGCCGGCGTCGAGGCTGTCTTGCAGCTTGCCGACGAAGGTCAGGTGGGTGTCCAGGCCGGTCGAGCTGGTGCCCAGCGAAGCCAGCTTGTTGGTCGCCGTGCCCAGCGCGTTGGTGACCGTGGCGATCATGGTCTTGGCTGCGGCGGCCGTGGTGAAGGTCGAACCGGTCGCCAGACCGATACCGGCCAGGGTCAGGGTCTTGGCCGTGACCGTGAAGCCCGAGCCGTCCGAGTTGGCCAGGAAGGTCAGCTTGGCGGTGGTGCCGTCGGAGATACTGACGCCATTGAACTTGGCGTTGGTGGCGGCCTTGGTCACCTGATCGCGCAGGGATTCAAAGTCGGCCTTGAGAGCGTTGAAGCTGGAGGTGTTGAGCGAGGTGTCGGAAGCGGCCAGGGCCTTTTCCTTCATCTTGCCCAGCAGGTCGGTGATGGTGTCGCCAGCGGCCAGGGCCACGTCGATGGTCGACTGACCGCGTTGCAGCGAGTCCTTCACCGAGTTCATCGAGGAGGCGGTCGCCGACTGATTCTTGGCGTTCGCCCAGATGGCCCCGTTGTCCTTGGCGCTCGCCACCTTCTTGCCGGTGGAGATGCGTTGCTGGACCTGTTGGGTCTCCATGTTCGTGGAGTTCAGGTTTTGCAGAGCGATAAGAGCGCCCTGGTTCGTGTTGATGCTGTTCAGCGCCATTACGAAGTTTCCTTCTAGGAGGTCTCCGGTGTCGTTTTGACTACCGGCGGGCATTTCGCCCACGAGTAGTATCCAGCAACAGTCTTTCTATTTAATTTAGGACAAAACGTCGCATGCTTAATACACGGTAGATATCCATTAATCCTAACGAAGAGATAACCCACCCCTGAACGCCACTCACGAGTCTAACTAGACTCACAGACTCACCCAAGCGGACCAGTGAGTCTTGGATCGCCGTTAAAACTGGATTCACCAGAATCGACGTCTCAACGCGGGGCGCGACAATGTTCAGTTATGAACGCCGCATGGGTCGGCAAACGTTCGACCGCCTTGGCGATGTGATTTTTCATGCCGGCCAGACGCCGCGCCACGTCGGCAGGGTCCCGGGCGTCCGCCATCGGCTCATAGCCTTGCGGCGTCACGCCCTGCCCCAGTAGAACCGCCACCCAGCTGGCCTCGGCAAACAGCTCGTCGTCATAGCGCACCACCTTGCCGCGCGAACGGAACAGGTCGAGCTTGCGATGCAGGCTGTCGGGAACACTCATGGCCCGACAGGCCTCCCACAGGGGCCCTGAGCGGCCGTTGGTATAGTAGTGCAGGATGATGAAGTCCCGGATGTGCTCCATCTCCTGAACAGACAGCCGGTTATACTCATCGCGCGCCACCGGGTCGTCTTCGCCCAGCGGCAACAGGGACAAGAGCCGGATGATGGCTGTCTGGATCAGGTGAATGCTGGTCGACTCCAGCGGCTCCAGAAAGCCGCTGGCCAGGCCCAGGGCCACGACATTGCGGTTCCAGAGCTTCTTGCGCCGCCCGGTGGTGAACCTCAGGAACCGCGGATCGGCCTGGGCCGCGCCATCGAGATTGGCCATCAGGGTCGCGGCGGCGGCCTCGTCGCCGATATGTTGGCTGGAATAGACATAGCCGTTGCCGATCCGGTGCTGCAGCGGAATGCGCCACCGCCATCCGGCCTCGTCGGCGGTCGAGCGCGTATAGGGCGTGAACTCGCCACCGTTCTCGCACGGAACCGCCACCGCGCGGTCACAGGGCAGCCAGTGGGTCCAGTCGTCATAGCCGGTCTTCAGCGCGCCCTCGATCAGCAGGCCCCGAAAGCCGGAACAGTCGATGAACAGGTCGCCCTCGACCGCCTCACCGTTCTCCAGCCGCACGCCAATGACGTCGCCGCTGACGCCGTTCTGCTGGACCGAGGCGATCTTGCCCTCGATCCGCGTCACGCCCTGGGCCTCAGCCCGCCCCCGCAGAAAGCGCGCATAGAGCCCCGCATCGAAATGGAAGGCGTAGGAAAAGGTCGAGAACACCGAGCGCGGATCGTCGTCGCCTCGACTGAACCGTCCTTCCCGCGCCGCGACGGCGGCTACGCAATAGTCGTCGAGCGCGCTGGTGTCGCCCCGCGCCCTCTGGCTCAGCCAGTGCTGGTGGAACGAGACGCCGTCGATGCTGGCGCCATAGGTCCCGAACGGATGCAGATAGTGCCGCCCCTCGCCCGCCCAGCCGTCGAACTGGATGCCCAGCTTGAAGCTGCCCTGGCAGGCTTTCAGGAACTCGTTCTCGTCGATACCCAGCAGGTGATTGAACAGTCGGATCGGCGGCACAGTCGCCTCCCCTACCCCCACCGTGCCGATCTCCTCGGACTCGATCAGGGTGATGGGGCCGTACGAGCCCTTCAGCAGCCGCGACAGGGCGGCGGCGGCCATCCAGCCGGCCGTGCCTCCGCCCACGATGACAACCCGACGCGGCACGCGCTGATTCATCCGATCACCCCTTGAGAACCCTCCGCATGAGGGCTCACCTCTCGCTGCGGAGCAAGAAGACCAATCGGGTATTTTCAGCAGCGGTTTGCGATGACCCAAATAATACTATAAATGGGCGCAAGAGGCGTTCGAGTGCCGGATCCAGTCGGCGGTAGGGATGGTTATGAGTGACGGTAACGCAGGCAAGCGCCTGCGCAGCAGCAGATCCTACGGCAAGCTGGATCGCGATGGCTTCATCCATCGCAGCTGGATGAAGAGCCAGGGCCTGCCCGACGACGTGTTCGACGGCCGTCCCGTGATCGGCATCTGCAACACCTGGTCCGAGATCACGCCCTGCAACGCCGGCCTGCGCGACATCGCCGAGCATGTGAAACGCGGCGTCTGGGAAGCCGGCGGCCTGCCGCTGGAGTTCCCGGCCATCAGCCTGGGCGAGACCCAGATGCGGCCGACGGCCATGCTGTTTCGCAATCTGCTGGCCATGGATGTCGAGGAGTCGATCCGCGGCAATCCGATCGACGGCGTGGTACTTCTGGGCGGCTGCGACAAGACCACGCCGGGCCAGATGATGGGCGCGGCCAGTGTCGATCTGCCCACCATCGTCGTCTCGTCGGGTCCGATGCTCAACGGCAAGTTCCGCGGCAAGGACATCGGCTCGGGCACCGACGTCTGGAAGTTCTCCGAGGCCGTCCGGGCCGGCGAGATGAGCCTGCCAGACTTCATGTCGGCCGAGAGCGGCATGAGCCGTTCACCCGGCACCTGCATGACCATGGGCACCGCCTCGACCATGGCCTCGATCGTCGAGGCCATGGGCATGAGCCTGCCCTACAACGCCACCATCCCCGCCGTGGATGCCCGCCGGCGGGCCATGTCGCACGAGACCGGCCGCGCCATCGTCCGCATGGTTCATGAAGACAGGACGATGTCGCAGGTGGTCACCCGCGCCTCGTTCGAAAACGCCCTGCGGGTCCATGCCGCCATCGGTGGCTCGACCAACGCCGTGGTGCACCTGCTGGCCCTGGCCGGACGCCTGGGCGTCGAGCTGACCCTGGAAGATTTCGACGTGCTGTCGCGCGACGTGCCGCTGCTGGTCGACCTGCAGCCCTCGGGTCGTTTCCTGATGGAAGACCTGCACTATGCGGGCGGCCTGCCCGCCGTGATGAAGACGCTGGAGCCCTTCCTCGACCCCACTGCCCCCACCGTCACCGGTGCCCCCATCGGCGCCCAGTACGAGACGGCGGAGGTCTGGAACACCGAGGTGATCCGCCCGCTCGACGCGGCGGTGAAGGCCGACAGCGGCATCTGGGTGCTGCGCGGCAACCTGGCCCCCGGCGGCGCGGTGATGAAGCCCAGCGCGGCCAGCCCGCACCTGCTGAGCCATCGCGGCAAGGCCGTGGTCTTCGAGTCCATCGAGGACTTCCGCGCCCGCATCGACGCCCCCGATCTGGAGGTCGACGAGACCTCGATCCTGGTCCTCAAGGGCTGCGGCCCCAAGGGCTACCCGGGCATGCCGGAAGTGGGCAACATGCCACTGCCGACCAAGCTTCTGGAGAAGGGCATCAAGGACATGGTCCGCATCAGCGACGCCCGCATGAGCGGCACGGCCTTCGGCGCCGTCATCCTGCACGTCTCGCCGGAGGCCAATGCCGGCGGCCCCCTGGCCATCGTCCGCAACGGCGACGAGATCGTGTTCGACGGCCCCCGCCGCAGCCTGAACCTGCAGATCTCGGACGCCGAGATGGAAGCCCGCCTGGCCGTCTGGCGCGCCAACCCGCCGCCGCCGGTGGCGACGCGCGGCTACGCCAAGCTCTATATCGACCACGTTCTTCAGGCCGACAAAGGCTGCGACCTGGACTTCCTGGTCGGCGCCTCCGGCTCAGTCGTCACCCGCGAAAGCCACTGATGGACCCATCGATCTCGATCTTCGGCGACTGGGGCACCTCGCGGCTTCGCCTGTATCTGCGTCAGGGCAAGAGCGTACTGGATCGCCGGGATGGCCCCGGGGTGAGCGCCCTGACCAAGTCGCCGGAGCAGACCTTCCTCGACCTGGTCGGCGACTGGCGCGAGGCCCGGCCCTCCGGGGCCATCCTGTGCGGCATGGTCGGCTCGCGCATCGGCTGGGCCGAGGCGCCCTATGCCCCCTGCCCGGCCACGGCGGACGATCTGCGTCAGCGGGTTTTGAAGATCGAGGCCGACGGCCTGCCGGTGGCGATCATTCCAGGCCTGTCATGCGTCAATCCGCTGGGTGGACCCGACGTGATGCGCGGCGAGGAGACCCAGATACTGGGCGCCCTAGAACTGGATCCCCCCCTGAAGACCGGCCGCCATCTGCTGGTCCTGCCCGGCACCCACAGCAAGTGGACCGTGGTCGAGGACGGCGCGATCACCGGCTTCCTGACCGCCCCGGTCGGCGAGACCTTCGCCCTGCTGCGCCAGCACTCGACCCTGGCCGCCGGCGTCGCCGCCGACGTGCAGGGCTCGGACGCGGGCTTCGCCATGGGCCTGGCCCGCATCGTCGAGCATGGCCCGGCCCTGCTGCCGCACCTGCTGTTCGAGACCCGCGCCCGCCAGCTGCTGGACGCCCTGCCGGCCGCCGATGCGGTGGGCTTCCTGTCGGGCCTGCTGATCGGCGCCGACGCGGCCGCCGCACGGCAATGGTTCGGCGAGCTCGGACAGGTGACCATGATCGGGGCTCCCGCGCTGAATGATTTTTACGGCCGAGCCATCGCCAGCCAGGACGGCATTGTTACCGCTATCGACGGCGACTCGGCCGTCCTCGTCGGATTGACAACGCTGTCGCATCCAAAGAACAGTGATTTTCATGTCCTTGCCTGAGCCCCCTGCCACGCGCCCTCCGCCCATCGTCGCGATCCTGCGCGGTGTGAGGCCCGACGAGATCGTGGCCATCGCCGGCGCCCTGGTCGAGGCCGGCATACGCGCCATTGAGGTGCCGCTGAACTCGCCCGACCCGCTGGAGAGCATCCGCCGGCTTTGCCAGGCCTATGGCGATGTCGCCCTGTGCGGCGCGGGCACCGTGCTGACGCCCCAGGCCGTGAATGATGTCGCGGCGGTCGGCGGCAAGCTGATCGTCACGCCCAACACCGATCCCGAGGTCATTGCCCGCGCCGTCGCGCTGGGCCTGACCGCGATGCCCGGCTTCGCTACGCCGTCGGAGGCCTTCGCAGCCGTCAAGGCCGGCGCCAGGGCGCTGAAACTCTATCCGGCCAGCAGCTTTGGTCCCAGCCACATCAAGGCGGTCAAGGACGTGCTGCCCAAGGACATCCTGGTCTACGCCGTGGGCGGGGTGGGCGCGGCCAATCTGGAACCGTGGCTGACCGCAGGCGTGGCCGGCATCGGCGTGGGCGGCGAGCTCTATCGTCCCGGCTACGCGGCCGAAGAGGTCGGCCAGAAGGCCGCCGCCCTGGTCGCGGCCTGGAACGCCCAGGCCTAAGGCACCCCGCCAAAAAAGCATCGCTCCTGCATTGCAGCCAAAGAACGATAGAAGATTGGTCAGACAGCTGCGAGAGAGCCGTGTATTCGTGTGACGCACCCCTTGTTCCGGGCCTGAACGATCCACGCCAAACAGGACCGATTCAGATCGCGCCGACCCGCAGGAAAGAACACTAGCCGATGCGCACCCAGCCTGGCCTCAGTTTGACCTACGGTCTGGTCGAGCAGCTGGGCCAGGCCATCGTCACCGGCGAATATGCCTCTATCGGCTTCCCCACCGAGGGCGAGCTCTCCAAGCAGCTCGGCGCCAGCCGCACGGTCACCCGCGAGGCGGTCAAGATGCTGACCGCCAAGGGCCTGCTCAGCGCCCGTCCGCGCCACGGCACTGTGGTCGAGCCGGAGGCGGACTGGAACCTGCTGGACCCCGACGTCCTGCGCTGGCTGCTGGAACGCAAGTTCTCCCTGCGCCTGCTGGCTGAATTCACCGAGATGCGCCTGGGCATCGAGCCCGCCGCCGCCGCCCTCGCCGCCCGCAACGCCGACGAGGCAGGGCTGGAAGAGATCCGCAAGGGCCTGCGCCGCATGAAGGCCGCCGCCGAGGGCGAGGACGACGCCCTCTCGGCCGACATCGCCTTCCACATCTCGATCCTCAACGCGACCAAGAACCCGTTCTATCGCGAGCTGCACGAGCTGGTGAACACCGCCCTGCGCATCTCGATCCGGTTCACCAACCGGATCAAGGGCCGCACCGCCAGCATCCCCTCCCACGAGGATGTCGCCGAGGCGATCATCGCCCGCGACGCCGACAGGGCCTCAACCGCCATGCGGCTGATTATCGTCGACGTGCTGGACCTGATCCGCGCCGCCTCGCCCTCGACCGAGTCGGAAGCCGCGCGCCGCGAGGCGTGAGCCGTCCCGGTTGTCTCGACAAGGCCTCAAGCGATCTCGAAACTGACGATGTCGTCGCCCGATAGCGACGGCGGCTTGCCCCGAGCTGCGGCAACGCCTTAGATCAACGGATGGACAAGGGGGCGATCCATCCGGGCGAGGCCGCCATCGGCCTTGATCGGCTCACAGAGCGTGAGCGCGAATGCCTGCGCCTTGTTGATCGCCACATGAGCTCCAAGGAGATCGCCCGCGAACTGGGCCTGTCCAAGCACACCGTGGACTGGCACCTGGACAAGGCCAGAAAGCGCCTGGGCGCGCCCGACCGTTACGCCGCCGCGCGCCTGGCCAGCGACCGGATCTCGCCGCCCGCCGCCGTTACCCCCCCTCCGATCGGATCGGGGTCCTATCCGTCGCGGCTAGGCGGCGCTCTTTCCTCGCGGTCAGCTGACCGTATCGAGGAAGGAGCGTTCAGTGACCGAGTTGAACCGATACCAGAAGGATGCGATCGGCCGGGTGGCCCATCTGCACGAGGACATAAGGCGTTTCCAGCAGAGCTGGCCCGCGCTGAACACGCCTCCCGACCAGACGCCGCCGTTCACCTGGGGGCAGCTGGAGCGGCAGCTTTCCAGCCTGTCGGCGACCCCGGACAGCGCGGCCATGGTCCGCGACCTGGTGACGGCGACCCGCAAGCAGGCGCCGTTCAAGCCGGCGGAAATGGTGCTGCGCGAGATCCTGTGCATCGCCAGCGCGGTGATGGACGAGACCTTCCTGTCCTCGGATCCCGAGACTTCCTCTCGCTTTACGGAGGAGGCCCCAATGCGCTGACGGCCCTCCACCGACTGGGGTTCATCGTCGCCGTGATGATCGTGACCGCCCTGGCGTTCGGATCGATCCTGGCGGGCCTGAGAGCCCTCCAAGACCTCTTCTGAATATCGCCTCGCCACCTGCGAGGCCCGCCAATGCCGACCATTGCACCCCCCCAACGCGCCGACATCGCTCGGCGTGAGGAGACCACTCATGCTCAAGCAACGCCGCCAGGCCGCCGAAACCGTCGCCCAGGCCCTGTTCGCCGCCGAAAAGGCCATCGACGCCGCGATTGCCCGCACCGCCAATCTCGCGGGCTTGATGCCGACCAGTCGTGAAAGCGCCAATCTCTCGGCCCTGATCGGCCAGGACGCCCTGATGGGCGCCATCGACACCATGCACGCCCTGGGTCTGGCCCGGCAGAGCATCGTCGACACCCACAAGCGCCTGTCGATCGCCCAGCGCGACATCGGCCTTTCGGCAGTGTCGTTCGGCAGCGGCGGCGAAAAGCCCCCGACGCCAGAAGGTCGGCTGGAAGTCGTCAAGCCGGTTCGCGCCGCCTAGGGTCGAGGTCCGGTCGTCGCGCAACGGCCGGGCTGGCCTTCCGCGTTCCGGCGCCGCAGGTTCCGCCGATGGAATTCCATGCGCTCTATCAATGGGCCAGCCTTCTGGCCCTTGTCGTGTCCTGCGGCATCGCCGCCTGGCGCGGCGGCTGGCCCGAGCGCTCGGCCGCCGCCGCCATGAGCCTGGCCTGGCTGGCCAGCGCCTTTGCCCAGCGAAACCTGCAACTGTGGGGTCCTCAGACCGGGATCATGATCATTGACGGCCTCTTGCTGTCGGCTCTGCTGGTTATCGCGCTGAGATCCGACCGCTGGTGGCCGATGTGGGCCACCGGCTTCCACGGCCTGGGCATGCTGCTGCATGTGGCCGTGATCATCGACGCGGACATCTGGGGCCGGGCCTATTATGTGGCGGGCGCGATCTTCAGCTACCTTACGATGCTCGCCCTGTTGCTGGGTGGCCTCTCCCGTCCGAAGCGGACCGCTGAGACGCCACAGCCCGACTGACGCCGCGTCACGGAAGACAGCCCGGCGGTTTTCTGGTCCGCTCCCGCAAGCTTGGACTCCGCAAGCCTCGACCCCACAAGCCTGGACCAAGGCCGACCGCGATGATCACCCTCTACCACTGCCGCGACGCCCGGTCCTTCCGTCCGCTTTGGGCGCTGGAAGAGCTTGGCCTGACCTATGACCTGAGGCTCCTGCCCTTTCCGCCGAGGTTCCTGGCGCGGGAGTTTCTCGACGAGAACCCGCTGGGCACCATCCCGCTGCTGATCGACGGCGACACCCGGATGACCGAGTCCGCAGCAATGATCGAATATCTGTCGATGCGCCATGGTGAGGGACACCTCTCGGTGGGGCCCCAAGAGCCCGGCTATGGCGCCTATCTGAACGGCCTGCATTTCGGCGAGGCCACCCTGACCTTCCCCCAGACGCTGGTGCTGCGCTATTCGCGCCTTGAGCCCGAGGAACGCCGCAACCCCCAGGTCGCCGCCGACTATGCCCGCTGGTTCCTGTCGCGACTGAAGGGACTGGACCTGATCCTGAAGGACCACGCCTTCGCCGCCGGCGACCGCTTCACGGGCGCGGATATCTCGATCGCCTACGCCCTTTTGCTGGCCACATCCCTGGGTCTTTCGGACGATTTTCCGCCCGCCGTCGCCGGCTATTGGGCGCGAATGCGCGCCCGTGGAGGGTTCAACCGCGCCGAGGCGGCCCAATCGGGCGTCGCGCCGACGCTGTAAGCCGCGCCTCTATATCGTCTTACGATCATTTAACTCAGCGACCCGGGCATTGTCCGCTAGAAGGCCCGGAAGGCTTTCTGGGACATCGGGGACGATCGTGGTTTACGGGATCAAGGGGCGCGTCATGCGTTCGAGCGCGCTGGTTGTGGTCCTGAGCCTGGGTGCCCTGGCGCTTGCCGGCTGCGGCGACGACAAGAAGCCCAAGAAGGCCACGCCCCCGGCTGGAGCGACCGCGACCCAGACGGTCAGCATCGCCACCGTCGTCTCGCAATCGGTGCCGCGTCAGATCAACGCCACGGGCACCATCTCGCCCTGGGAAGAGGTCGTCGTCGGCGCCGAGACGGGCGGCCTGACGGCCATCTCGGTCAATGCCGAAGAAGGCGACACCGTCCAGGCCGGCCAGATCCTGGTCAGGCTCAACGACACCCTGCTCTCGGCGCAGATGCGCCAGCAGGACGCCGGCGTCGCCAGCGCCAGGGCCACCCTGGCCGAGGCCGAAGCCGCCCTGAGCCGCTCGCGCGAACTTCAGGCCAAGGGCTATCTGTCGCAAGCCTCGCTGGACACCAGCCTGGCCAGGCAGCAGACCGCCAACGCCCAGTTGGCCTCGGCCCAGGCCGCCCGCGGCGAGACCGCCGCCCGCCTGGCCCAGACCGCCATCCGCGCCCCCGTGGCGGGCCTGATCAGCCGCCGCAACGTCACCAAGGGCCAGATCGTCAGCACGGGCGCCGAAGTCTTCCGCATCGTGCGTGACAGCCGCCTGGAACTGGACGCCGAGATCCCAGAGACCGATCTGGCCCTGGTGAAGGCGGGCATGGTCGCCACCATCGTCTCCGACAAGGTGGGCCAGACCACAGGTCGGGTGCGCATCGTCACGTCCGAGGTGAATGGCCAGACCCGGCTCGGCGTCGCTCGGGTGGCGCTGTCCAGCATGGGCGGCTTCCGCACCGGCATGTTCGCCCGCGCCACCATCCAGGCCGGAGACCAGGCCGCCCTGACGGTTCCCAGCGCCTCGGTGCTGTATCGCGAAAACCGTCCCGGCGTGTTCGTGCTCGACGCCAAGAACCACGCCCGGTTCCGGCGCATCGCCATCGTGGCCACCACGGCCGACATGATTGCCGCCACCGGCTTGACCGCCGGCGAACGTGTGGTCGTCGAGGGCGCCGGCTTCCTGGGCGAAGGCGACGCTGTGCGGATCGGCAGCGCCGTCCCGACGGCGTCGGCCGCCGCCAAGTCGGCCCGCTAGGAGCCTGACGCGATGAACAACATCTCCGCCTGGGCGATCCGAAACCCGATCCCCGTCATCCTGCTGTTCCTGCTGCTGACCATCGCCGGGATTTCCGGCTTCCGCAGCATGCGGATCAACAACAATCCCGATGTCGACCTGCCGTTCGTGGTGGTCACGGCCGCGCGCCCCGGCGCTGCGCCCAGCGAGCTGGAAACCCAGGTCACCCGCCTGATCGAGGACTCGGTCGCGGGCCTTGGCCGGGTGCGCCACATCAACTCGACCATCACCGACGGGGTCTCCTCGACCTTCATCGAGTTCGAACTGGGCGTCGATCACGAGCAGGTCACCAACGATGTTCGCAACGCCATGTCCGGCCTGCGGGGCGACCTGCCCCAGGACATGCAGGAGCCCAATGTCACCCGGATCGACATCTCCGGCGATCCGCTGATCACCTATGTGGTCAAGGCTCCGACCCTGACACCGGAACAGCGCAGCTGGTTCGTCGACAACGAGGTCAGCCGCACCCTGCTGGCCCTGAAGGGCGTCGGCGAGGTCAATCGCCGCGGCGGCGTTGATCGCGAGATCGAGGTGGCCCTGGATCCCGACCGCCTGGCCGCACGCGGCGTCACCGCCGCCCAGGTCAGCCAGGCCCTGGTGTCCACCAATGCCGACCTGCCCGGCGGCCGGGTGACCATCTCGGGCTCCGAGCGCGCCATCCGCACCCTGGGCGCGGCCGGCTCGATCGAACAGTTGCGCGAAACCCGCATCCCCTTGTCGGCGGGCGGCACTGTGCGCCTGGGCGACCTGGGTACGGTCGAGGACCGCTGGGCCGAGCCTCGCTCGCGCGCCCGCTATGACGGCCAGGAGGTCGTGACCTTCAACATGGTCCGCTCGCGCGGCGCCAGCGAGGTCCAGACTGCACAGAAGGTCCGCAAGGCCGTCGAGAAGCTCGACATGGCCCATCCGGAACTCGAGATCAACGAGATCACCTCCGAGGTAAAATATATCGAGGACAGCTATCTGGCCTCGATGGAGGCGCTGATCCTCGGCGCCGTGCTGGCCGTTCTGGTGGTGCTGCTGTTCCTGCGCGACTGGCGGGCGACGTTCCTGGCGGCCGTCGCCATCCCGATGTCTCTGCTGCCGACCTTCGCCCTCATGGCGCCGCTGAACCAGTCGCTCAACAGCATCACCCTGCTGGCCCTGTCCCTGACGGTCGGCATCCTGGTGGATGACGCCATCGTCGAGATCGAGAACATGGTCCGCCACATGCGGGGCGGCAAGACGCCCTATGCGGCGGCCATGGAAGCGGCCGACGAGATCGGCCTGGCGGTCGTGGCCACCACCTTCACCATCGTGGCGGTGTTCGCCCCCGTCGGCTTCATGCCGGGCATCATCGGCCAGTTCTTCAAGGCCTTCGCCCTGGCCGCCTGCGTCTCGGTGCTGTTCTCGCTGGTCGTGGCCCGGCTGCTGACGCCGCTGATGGGTGCCTACATGCTCAAGGCCAACAGCAAGCACGAGGACGCCGACCCGTTCTGGATGGCGCCTTACCTCAAGAGCCTGACCTGGGGCCTGGACAATCGCTGGAAGGTCCTGGCGATGGGCGTGCCGATGGTCCTGATCTCGGGCTTTCTGGCGACCCAGCTGCCGTTCGAGTTCTCCCCTGCCGCAGACCGCGGCCGGGCACCGTTCTCGGTCCAGCTTCCGCCCGGCGCCACGCTGGAGGAAACCGACGCCATCGTTCAGCGCATGACCCGCGAACTCCGGACCCGTCCCGAAGTGATCGGTGTCTATGCGTCGATCGGCGGCAACAATGCAGTCAATACGGCCACCCTGAATGCCGATCTCGTTCCCAAGGGCGAGCGCATGGGCCAGCAGGAATTCAGCCGTCTGATGGTCGACCAGTTCGCCGCCATTCCGGGCGCCCGAATTGGCGCAGGCTCGAACAGCGGCGGTGGTCCCAGCGACGGCACCAGCTTCAGGCTCAGCCTCGTAGGCGACAACGGACCGGCGCTGGACGCCGCCGCGCGCAAGGTCGAGGCCGAGATGCGCAACGTTCCGGGACTGGCCCATGTCGTCAATACGGCAGCCATTGCCCGGCCCGAGATTGTCGTCACACCGCGTCCCGACCAGGCCGCCCGTGCCGGCGTCTCGGCCGGCGTGATCTCGCAGGCGGTGCGCGTGGCCACTATCGGCGACATCGACCAAAACCTGCCCAAGTATAATCTGGGCGATCGGCAGGTGCCGATCCGTCTGCGCCTGACCCAGGACGCCCGCGAGGACATGGCTATCCTGCAGACCCTGCAGGTGCCCAGCGCCGGCGGCCCCGTGCCGCTGAACGCCGTGGCCGACGTGCGCTTCGGCGCAGGTCCTTCGCAGATCAGCCGTCAGGACCGCTCGCGGGTCGCCACCATCACCGCCGAACTCGACGGCATCGTGGTGGGCGAGGCCAGCAAGCGCGTGCATGATCTGGCCTCGGTCAAGAACCTGCCAGCCGGCATCACCGAGGTGGCCGCCGGCGACGCCGAGTTCATCCAGGAGATGGTCACCGGCTTTGCGGCCGCCCTGATCACCGGCATCTTGCTGATGTACGTCGTGCTGGTGCTGCTGTTCCGCAGTTTCGCCCACCCGATCACCATCATGGTCGCCTTGCCGCTGGCCATCGGCGGTGCCTTCGCCCTGCTGGTTCTGGCCAAGTCGAGCTTCTCGATCTCGACCCTGATCGGCATTCTGATGCTGATGGGCATCGCGGCCAAGAACTCGATCCTGCTGGTCGAGTACGCGATCATGGCCATGCAGAACGGCATGACCAAGCGCGAGGCGATCATCGATGCGGCGCACAAGCGCGCCCGGCCGATCATCATGACGACGGTCGCCATGGGCGTGGGCATGCTGCCGGTGGCGGTCGGCTTCGGCGCTGATGTCGAGTTCCGCGCCCCTATGGCCATCGCGGTGATCGGCGGCCTGATCACCTCGACCCTGCTGTCGCTGCTCTATGTGCCGGTGGTGTTCATCCTGATGGACGGTCTGAAGGTGCGCGCCGAACGGCTGACGCATCGCGTGTTCGGCAGCAGCGCTCACACGGCCCATCCGCCGGCGAACAAGTCCACTCTGGTCGACGGCTAGAGCATCGTGCGGAAAAGTGGATGCCGATTTTCCGCAAAAACGGTGCGAAAACAGAAGTCTAGAGCGAATTGCGCGATTCTTGTATCGCGCGTTTCGCTCTAGGGACGGTCCGCGCTGTGAACCTAGATCGTGGTTCGCAGCGCGGTCGCCACCGTCGGGGCCAAGCGCTCGGCGATCACCCTGGCACCGGCGGCGTTGGGATGGATGCCGTCGCGCTGCATCAGGCGCTGGGCCCCGACCACGCCGGTGACGAAGTCCGGATGGAAGACCACGCCGGTCTCGCGCGCCAGGGCCGGATAGAGGCCGGTGAAGTCGCGCGCATAGGACGCCCCGATCAGCGGCGGAGCCCGCACGCCGGCCAGCACGACGCGGATGCGGCGGGCCTTCAGCTTTTCGATGATGCGTTTCAGGTTGGCCTTTGTCCGCGACGGGTCTGCGCCCTGCAACAGGTCGTTGCCGCCCAGAGCCACCACGCACACGGCGGTGTCGGCGCCGACGCTGAAATCGACGCGCGCCAGACCGCCGCCGCTGGTGTCGCCCGAGACGCCCGCCCCGCGCACCGCCGCCCGCACGCCCATCCGTTCGAGGGCGGTCTGCAACTGCGCCGGCAAGGCGTCGCGCGCGGGCAAGCCCAGGCCGGCGGTGATCGAGTCGCCCAGAACGGTGACGATCGGAGACTTCTCCGCCGCATTCGCACCGGTCGAAACGGCGACCATCGCGCCAAATCCAAAAATGGTCCCGCGTCGGGTGGGGGCAGGCCGTGTGAAGATCGTCATGAGTCCCTATGTGGGGTTGGGGTTCGCAAACTTAACGCACGAAACAAGGAAACTTCATGACCGCCGATGCAGCGCCGCTCGCCCTTTCGTCGGTGACCCTGACCCTGCCCTCTACGGCGGGACCCGTGAACATCCTGCGTGGCGTCGATCTGCATGTGGCGGCGGGCGAGCGGGTGGCGATCATCGGGCCGTCCGGCTCGGGCAAGTCGTCGCTGATTTCAGTGGCCGCCGGGCTTGAGCGCCCGACCTCGGGAACCGTCAACCTGTTTGGTCAGGACCTGGCCAAGCTGGACGAGGACGGCCGCGCCCGCCTGCGCCGGGGCCGCGCGGCGCTGGTGTTCCAGAGCTTCCACCTGCTGCCCAACATGACCGCCGAAGAGAACGTCGCCGCGCCACTGGAGATCGCCCGCGCGCCGGACGCCCTGACCACCGCCCGCGACTGGCTGGCCAAGGTGGGGCTATCCTCGCGCCTGAGCCACTATCCACACCAGCTGTCGGGCGGCGAGCAGCAGCGCGTGGCCCTGGCCCGGGCCCTGGCGGCGCGGCCGATCCTGCTGTTCGCTGACGAACCGACCGGAAACCTCGACAGCCGCAACGCGGCCTCCGTCGCCGACCTGATGTTCGACCTTGTGGCCGAATGCGGAGCGGCCGTGGTGATGGTCACCCATGACGCGGTGCTGGCCCAGCGCGCCGACCGCATCGTCCGCATGGCCGACGGCAAGGTCGTCGCGTGAGCGCCCTCTCGTTCCGCCTCGCCGCCCGCGAACTGCGCTCCGGCGTCCGGGGCTTTGGCATCTTCCTGGCCTGTCTGGCCCTGGGGGTCGCGGCCATCGCAGCGGCCGGCTCCACGGCCGAGGCCTTCCGCCGGGGCCTGGCCTCGCAGGCACGCGAGATCCTGGGCGGCGATCTGTCGACTTCGGTCGAGAACCGTAGCTTCAGCCCGCAAGAGCGCGCCGCCTTCGCCCGGCTGGGCAAGACCTCCTACACCGCCCGCGTTCGGGTCATGGCCCAGGCGCCATCGGGCGACAGGCGGCTGGTCGATCTGCGCGGGGCCGACGCCGCCTATCCGCTGACCGGAACGGTCGAGCTGGCGGGAGCGGCGACCCTGGCCGAAGCCCTGGCCACGCGCGACGGCCTGCCCGGCGCGGCCGTCGAGCCCGCCCTGCTTGACCGGTTGGGCCTGAAGATCGGCGACCGCTTCGAGGCCGGCCCCCTGACCCTGATCGTCCGTGCGACCATGATCCGCCAGCCCGACAGTGTGGCGCGCGGCTTCGTCCTGGGTCCCCGCGTGCTGGTTCGCCGCGAGTTGCTGGACCCCACGGGGCTGCTTGCCCCCGGCCTGCCCTCGGACCAGTCGGCGCGCATCGTCCTGCCGGCCGGCGCCGACCCCATCGCTGCAGGCAAGGCGCTGAGGAAAGCGTTTGGCGACGCCGGGCTCAATGTCCGCGACCGCTCCGACGCCGCGCCCGGCGCGCGCAGGCTGATCGACCAGCTGGAATATTTCCTGGGCTTCATCGGCCTGGCCTCCCTCGTCGCAGGCGGCCTGGGCGTCGCGGGGGCGGTCTCGGCCTATCTGGCGACGCGCGAGCCCTCGATCGCCGTGCTCAAGGCGCTGGGCGCGGACGGGGCGCTGATCCGCAACACCTATCTGATCCAGATCGGCCTGCTGGCCGGCCTGGGCGTGACCCTCGGCCTGATCGTGGGCGCCATCGTGCCGCTGATCCTGGGCCAGATCGCCGGCAGCGCCCTGCCGATCCCGGCCCTGTTCGCGGTCTATCCCCTGCCCCTGATCAAGGCCGGGGCCTTTGGCCTGCTGGCGGCGGCGGCCTTTTCGCTGATCCCGCTGGCCCGGGCCCGCGCCACGCCGCCCTCGGCCCTGTTCCGCCGGGCCCTGGGCGTTCGAGCGCCGTTCGGACTGGAGACGATCGGCGCCGCCGTCAGCGGCCTGGGCCTCGCCGCCCTGGCCGTCGCCACCGCTCCCACGCCCATCGCGGCCGGGATCATGATCGCCGGCGTCGCCGTCGCCTTTGTCGCCCTCTGGGCCCTGGGCCTGCTGGCCGCCTGGCTGGCGGGCAAGGTCCGGGGTCTGGCGCGCGGTCCGATCCGCATCGGCCTGGCCAATCTGGCCGGACCCCGCTCGGCGGCGCGCACCGCCACCCCGGCTATCGGTCTGGGCGTTGCCCTGCTGGCCTGCGTCGTGCTGATCCAGTCGGCCCTGCTGGCCCAGGTCCGCGAGGTCGCGCCCAAGAGCGCCCCGGCCATGGTCTTCACTGAGATCCCCGGCGACGAAGTCACCGCCTTTGACGCCGAGGTCGCCCGCGCGGTCGGCGGGCTGGACAGTGAGAGCTATCTGCGGATTCCCTTCGCCACCGGCCGCATCATCGCCCTGAAGGGCAAGCCCATCGACCTGAAGGCCATCGACCCTTCGGAGCGGTGGGCCTTCGACAACGATGTGAGCCTGTCGGTGCTGAACGCCGAGCCCAAGGATTCCGGCGTCGTCGAAGGTCGCTGGTGGCCCGCAGGCTATGCCGGCCCTCCCCAGGTGGCGATGGAGGTCGACCTGGCGCGCGGCGCGGGCCTGAAGGCCGGCGACACCATCACCCTCTCAGTGCTGGGTCGCGATCTGCAGGCCAGGGTCGCGGTGCTGCGCAAGGTCGAGTTCGGCGGCTTTGGCCCCAACTTCTCGATCATCCTGGATCCCAAGAGCCTGGAAGGCGCGGTGCTGCGCAATATCGCCATCGCCAAGATGGACCGGCCGGCCGAGGCCCGCCTGACCCGCGCCCTGGGCCAGAGCTTTCCGGCGGTCAATGTCATCAGCGTGCGCGAGCAGCTGGAGGCCGCCGCCGGCCTGTTCGACCGCCTGGCCCTGGCCATTCGGGGCGCGGCCGCCGTTGCCGGGCTGGCCGGGCTGCTGGTCCTGGCCGGAGCCATTGCCGCCGGGGCGCGAGCCCGGGCGCGGGAGGCGGCGACGCTGAAAGTGCTGGGCGGTACGCGCAGCCAGATCCTGTCGGCCTATGTCGTCGAATATGGCGCGGTCGGCCTGATCGCCGGCGCGGCGGGCGTTCTGCTGGGCCTGGCCGCCGCCTGGCCGGTGGTGGTGCTGGTGTTCAAGGCGCAGTGGAGCATCGACTGGGCCGGGGTCATGTCCCTGCTCACCGGAGCGGCGGGCCTGTCGGCGGTGGGAGGCTTGCTGGCGGCGGCCCAGGCGCTGTCGCGGCGTCCCGCGCCCGTCCTGCGCGCCGACTGACCCTGGGGAAGCTCGACGTGTCGCAACAATAGTCTAGCCTCTGGACAGGACCCGCCCGCCAAAGAACGCGGAACGCTTTGCGGCGTTACCATCAGGTCTCAGGGAGAATTCCATGTCGCGTCTTCGTCACCCCGCAGCGCTTACGGTCATCGCCCTGACGGCGCTGGCCGCCTGTAGCCAGAGCGAATCGCAGAGCGCCGCAACCGGCTATGGTCCCGATCCCGCCCTGCCGGCGCCGACCAAGACGCTGTTTCCGACGGTAAAGGTCTCGCCCGTCAACCGCTGGGCCAATGGCGCGACGCCGATCGCCGCCCAGGGTTTCCGGGTGCAGGCCTTCGCCTCTGGCCTTGATCATCCGCGCTGGATGCTGGTGCTGCCCAATGGCGACGTGCTGGTGGCGGAAACCAACGGCCCGCCCAAGGAAAAGAAGAAGGGCTTCGATATCCGGGCCTGGGCGGAAAAGCAGATCATGGGCAAGGCCGGGGCCAAGACGCCCAGCGCCAACCGCATCACCCTGCTGCGCGACGCCGACGGCGACGGCGTGGCCGAGGTCAAGACGCCGTTCCTGACCGGCCTGAACTCGCCGTTCGGCATGGCCCTGGTCGGCGACACCCTCTATGTGGCCAATACCGACGCCGTGGTCGCCTTCCCCTATGTGGCGGGCGTGACCAGCATCGCCGCTCCGGCCCGCAAGATCGCCGACCTGCCCGCCGGTCCAATCAACCACCACTGGACCAAAAGCCTGATCGCCAGCCCGGACGGAACCAAGCTCTATGCGGGCATCGGCTCCAACAGCAATGTCGGCGAGAACGGCATGGCGGCGGAGGAGCGCCGCGCGGGTATTCTTGAGGTCGATGTCGCCACTGGCGCCAGCCGGGTCTATGCCTCGGGCATCCGCAACCCTGTCGGCGTCGGCTGGAACCCGGTCACCGGCCAGCTTTGGACCGCCGTCAACGAGCGCGACGAGATCGGCAATGATCTGGTCCCCGACTACATGACCTCGGTGCAGGACGGCGGCTTCTATGGCTGGCCCTACAGCTATTACGGCCAGACGGTCGACACCCGCGTCAAGCCGCCCCGGCCCGACCTCGTCGCCAAGGCGATCAAGCCCGACTACGCCCTGGGCGCCCATACCGCCTCGCTGGGCCTGACCTTCTATGAGGGCGCAACCTTCCCCGAGCGCTATCGCAGCGGCGTGTTCATCGGCCAGCACGGCTCGTGGAACCGCAAGCCGCAGTCCGGCTACAAGGTGGTGTTCATCCCCTTCAAGGACGGCAAGCCCGCCGGCCCGCCGGAAGATTTCCTGACCGGCTTCCTCAACGCCAAGGGTGAAGCCCAGGGCCGCCCGGTGGGGGTCAATATCGACAACACCGGCGCGCTGCTGCTGGCTGACGATGTGGGCAATGTGATCTGGCGGGTCAGCGCGGCGCGCTGATCCACACTGACTTGCACAACAAGACTGACTGGCGGTAAGCTGGCCTATCTCTGATGGGGTCTGCCATGAAGATCGAACGCCTGCCGCCCGTCGTCACCTCGCTGGGTCACACCAACCACCCCTACATGACCGGGGCCTGGACGCCGCAGCACGAGGAGGTCAATGCCTGGGACCTCGAGGTGCTGGAGGGCGCGATCCCGACCGACATCGACGGAGTCTATCTGCGCAACACCGAAAACCCGGTGCATGCGCCGCTGAGTCGCTATCACCCGTTCGACGGCGACGGCATGCTCCACCAGATCGAGTTCAAGGGCGGCCAGGCCACCTATCGCAACCGCTTCATCCGCACGCGCGGCTTCGAGGCCGAGCAAGAGGTCGGTGAAAGCCTGTGGGGCGGTCTGGCCGACGGACCGGGCACCTCCAAGCGCCCGGGCTTTGGCGCGCATGGCGGCCTGAAGGACACCGCCAGCACCGACATCGTCGTCCATGGCGGCGAGGCCATCGCCACCTTCTACCAGTGCGGCGAGGCTTACCGCCTGGATCCCCTGACCCTGGAAAACCTCGGCGTCGCGGCTTGGGCGCCGCTGGACGGCGTCTCGGCCCACCCCAAGGTCGATGAGGCGACCGGCGAGCTGCTGTTCTTCAACTATTCCAAGCACGCGCCCTACATGCATTACGGGGTGGTCGACGCCTCGGGCAAGCGCACCACCTATCAGGCCATCGACCTGCCCGGCCCGCGCCTGCCGCACGACATGGCCTTCACCAAGAACTATTCGATCCTCAACGACCTGCCGGTGTTCTGGGACGCCGCCCTGCTGGAGCGCGACATCCACGCCGTGCGCCTGCACAAGGGTGTGCCCTCGCGGTTCGGGATCGTGCCGCGCCACGGCGGCCCGGTGCAGTGGTTCGAGGCCGCGCCGACCTATGTCCTGCATTGGCTCAATGCCTATGAGGACGGCGACGAGATCGTGCTGGACGGCTATTTCCAGGAAAACCCCACCCCACGCCCGCTGGAAGACGCCCCCGACGGTCATGGCCACCTGATGGCCTATCTGGACGAGCACAGCTTCCGGCCCAAGCTGCACCGCTGGCGCTTTAACCTGAAGACCGGCGAAACCACCGAAGGCCATCTGGACGAGCGCATTCTCGAGTTCGGGATGTTTAACCAGCAATTTGCCGGCAAGCCCTATCGCTATGCCTATTCCACCACCGCCAAGCCGGGCTGGTTCCTGTTCAACGGCTTCGTCAAACACGATCTGGACACCGGCGAGAGCTGGTCAATCCAACTGCCCGAAGGCCGCTACGCCAGCGAAGCGCCGTTCGCGCCGCGCGTCGGGGCGACCTCGGAAGACGACGGCTATCTGGTCAGCTTCATCATCGACGAGAACCGGGGAACGTCGGAGTGCGTGCTGGTCGACGCCAAGCGGTTTGAGGTCGTCTGCCGGATTGCGTTGCCGCACAAGCTGAGCAGCGGAACGCATAGCGTCTGGGCTGGGCGCGACCGCCTGAAGCCTCTCCCATAGGGAGAGGAGGGACCCGCCGCGAAGCGGTGGGAGGTGAGGGGTTACACCGCCAACCGGCGTGCCGGCACGCCGTCGAACGCCATAACCCCTCATCCAACCACGCCTTTTGCGCGGGCCCCTCCTTCTCCCACTGGGAGAAGGTTAAGGGTTTAGGTAACAACGGCACCAAGCCCGCGGTCCGCGGCACAA
>JANOSS010000111.1:0-7138 GCA_031415995.1 Caulobacter sp.
ATCGCCGCTGTTGGGCCGGATCCAGGCGCCTCCCCCCGCGACAGGGACAGCTATGATTATGCAGGAGGTTTGGGCTCCGAGGATTGGCGCGATCGATTATTTTATAGGGCGTTGATTTCGTTGAGCTCGGCACCGGAAAGAACGGGGATAGACTGCGCTGTATCCCCGCACTTGCCCCCTACGGACTGCTGCGCAGCCGTCTTCCCCCGGAGGGGGAAGATGAAGAGCGCTGATCTCATCTTCCCCCTCCGGGGGAAGACGACCGCGATAGCGGTCAGGAGGGGGCATGCGGCGGTGGCCGGCTCAGACCAGCGGGTATTCCCGCTCCAGCCGATAGGCCGAGCCCTCGGCGCCCAGCCAGCTGGAATAGAGCCCGAAGCGCTCGACGCGGAACGGCGGCGAATGCAGCAGGTTGTTGGCCTGCACCCAGGCGCCGACCTCCGGAACGGCGGGGCGCTTGAGATAGGCCAGGGTGACATGCGGGGTGTAGAGCCGCGCCTCGGGTTTCAGGCCCACCGCGCGCGCGGCCCGCTCGTTGGCCTTGGCCAGTCCGCGCAGGTCGCGGCTTTCACCCACGCCGGCCCAGACGGCGTGGATCTCAACGCCCTCGCCGAAATGGCCGACCCCGGCCAGTTCGAGATCAAAGGCCGGGGCCTCGATCTGGGCCAGGGCCTCATCCAGTTCGGCCGCCACCGGTTCCTGCACATCGCCGATGAACTTCAGCGTGATGTGAAAGGCGTCCTGTGGCCGCCAGCGCGCGTGCTCGATGCCGTGCTGACGGGTCAGCAGGCCCTGGCCGATTTCGGGAGGCACGGCGATGGCGGTGAACAGACGCAGCATGGGTGTCAGGGGCAGGGGTTGGGCTGGGCGGCGTGGATGGCGTTGACGGCCTTTTCCAGCTCGTCGGTCCAGGTCAGGTCGAAGGCGTCGATCGCGATCTTCAGCTGGTCCATCGAGGTGGCGCCGATGATCGTCGAGGTCACGAACTGGCGCGCATCGCAGAACTTCAGGGCCAGCGTGGCCGGATCGATGCCGAACTTGCCGGCCAGGTCGACATAGGCGCGGATCGCGGCTTCCGCGCCGGGGCCCTCATAGCGCTGCATGCGGTTATAGAGCGCCTTGCGCGAGCCTTCGGGCAGGCCGCCGTCGAGATATTTGCCGGTCAGGGCGCCCTGAGCCAGCGGCGAATAAGCCAGCAAGCCAACCTGTTCGCGCATGGCGATCTCGGCCAGGCCGTATTCGAAGGTGCGGTTGGCCAGGTGATAGGCGTTCTGGATCGAGGCGATGCGGGGCAGGCCGCGCGCTTCGGCTTCGGCCAGGAAGCGCATCACGCCCCAGGGAAACTCGTTGGAAACCCCGATGGCGCGGAGGGTCCCCTTTTGCACGTGAGCACCCAGCGCCTCGAGGATGTCGCCGAAGGTCTCGTAGTCCTGCTCGTAGTCCTTGAAGGTCTGGCCGCCGAACACCCGCACCGGACGGTCGGGCCAGTGCAGCTGGTAGAGGTCCAGATAGTCGGTGTTCAGCCGCTTGAGCGAGTTTTCAACCGCCTCGTCGATCTGGGCTCGCGTGTGCCGGGTGGAGGCGCCGTCGGAACGCATCCAGCTCAGGCCGCCAAAGGCGCTGCCGCGCCCGGCGACCTTGGAGGCCAGGACGATCTGGCTGCGCTTGCCGGTCTTCTGCAGCCACGCGCCGATATGGCGCTCGGTATTGCCCTGGGTCTTGGGATCGGGCGGGCTGGAATACATCTCGGCCGTGTCCCAGAAATTGACCCCGCGCTCGAGCGCGTAGTCCATCTGGGCGTGGGCCTCTTCCTGGCTGTTCTGCGAGCCCCAGGTCATGGTGCCCAGGCAGCAGCGCGAGACCATCACGCCGGTCCGTCCCAGTTCCGAATAGTCCATTCGCGCGTCCGCCCTTTTTGTTTGTTCTGGCCTAATTAAGCGGTCCGGCGCGGTCTGCAACAGCCGTCCCTTGCGCGAAGCCACGGCCGTGCCAATATTGGTATGGCGTCCATTTCGGGCGCGATCAATCAGAAGGGCTTTCCCTCGATGAACGACCTCAACCGCGGCTATGCGCGCTCGATCCCGGTGGATCGCGCCGACATGTCGGTTGACGCCGGCCTGCGCAGCTTCATGCTCGGCGTCTACAACAAAGTGGCGTTGGGCCTCGTCCTGTCGGGCGCTCTCGCCTTTGTCACGTCATCGGTTCCCGCCGTCCGCGACCTGATGTTTGTGGTCGAAGGCGGTCGCCTGATCGGCGTGACGCCCCTCTACATGGTGGTGGCCTTCGCCCCGCTCGTCCTGCTGCTGGTCGCCGGCTTCGCCCTGCGCAATCCCAAGCCCCAGACGGCCGGCGCGCTGTACTGGACCATCGTCACGCTGATCGGCGCGTCGCTGGGCTCGGTGTTCCTGCGTTATACGGGCGAGTCGGTCGCCTCGACCTTCTTCGTCACGGCGGCGGCCTTCGGCGGTCTCAGCCTGTTTGGCTACAGCACCAAGAAGGACCTGACCGGTTTCGGCAGCTTCCTGATCATGGGCGTCTTTGGCCTGATCATCGCCTCGATCGTCAGCATCTTCTTCAAGAGCCCGGCCCTGGTCTTTGCGATCAATGTTCTGGGTGTGCTGATCTTCTCGGGTCTGATCGCCTATGACACCCAGCGCCTGAAGGTGACCTATTATGAACTGGGCGGCGACACCGCAGCCCAGAGCGTCGCCACCAATTTCGGCGCGCTGAGCCTGTACATCAACTTCGTCAATCTGTTCCAGTTCCTGCTGTCGCTGTTCGGCGGCAACCGCAACTAGGCTTGAGTGAAGTTTGAAACGACGAAGCCCCAGCGGGACACCGCCGGGGCTTTTTCGTAGGCGGCTCTCGACGAGCCGGGCGGCAGGGACCATGTTGCAGGCGGGGACAGTTTTGAGGACTTGTTGATGCGCGCCTTGACCCTTCTGGCCGGCCTGGTCCTGGTCGCAACCACCGGCGGCGCTCACGCCGAGGCGGTCGGCCTCAAGCCCTATGCGATCCCGGCCAAGGCCCCGATGATGTCGCTGGCGCGAGACGCGGCGATGCAGAACTTGAGGTCGGATCTGTCCGTGCCGGTGCGCTACGCCAACGCCCCTGTGCAACTGCCCCGGGGGGTCGCCAAGACCTCGGTGGAAAGCCGCTTCGCGGGCGACGGCCCCGTGGCCTCGGCCGGGGTGCTGTGCGGCCTCAAGCCCAGCGCCGACGACAGCGGCATGGGCACGGCGCGCGGCTATGACAATGAAGGCCGATTCGTGGGCGCCAAGCTGGCGTTTACGTTCTGACCTGAGCGCCTGAGGGCGCGCCTCACTACCCGCTCTCCCCGGCGAAAGCCGGGGCCCAGATTCAGCCTGAGCGTCTGGGGATGACGCGCCTTCGGCATCGCTAGGCTGACCACGTTTCTGGGTTCGATCTGGATCCCGGCCGGAGTTTATCCTCGGGCGCGCGCTTTGCGCGACCCGGGGGCCGGGAAGAGCGGAGAATTTTCAGTCGACGACCGAGAACTTGCCCTTCTCGAACAGCTTCAGTACCTGGGCCAGTTCGTGGCCGCGCTTGAGGATCATGCCCCCCTGGCCGATCACTGCCCAGGCGCCCTGCTTTCGGGCCAGGGCCGGCCGTTTCTCGACGCGATAGAGCGGCGCCTCGGCCGCATGGCGGAAGATCGAGAACACCGCGCAGTCGGACAGGCCGGCAATGCCGTAGTCGCGCCACTCGCCGGCGGCAACCATGCGGCCATACAGGCGCATGAGCGTATCGAGCTCGCGCCGCTCAAAGAAGGTCACGCCACCGGGCGAGGGGGCGGACGGAAACTGCGGATCCAACGCCATCGGATGAATCCTAACCCCACTCCGCCCGGTTTGGCGAGCCTGGCGTGGCGGTCACGGCCTGGGAAATTGCAACACGACGGTCACGCCGCGCCGCGAAAGGACCTTATTTTCGACCTTCGGCCGCCTGTTTGCTCCGCCAATTTATCAGTGTCGGCTGATCGGACATCTCGTGGTCCTGGATCCTGAACAGCCCCCCCAGCCCCCCTCGATCGCGGGCCGGTCGGCCGACAGAGCTACCCATCCCCCAATCAGTCCGCGCGGTCCTTCCTGCCCCACCGCGCGGGCTTTTTGTTGCCTGGTCGCTGGGCTGCAGGCCTGGCCTGTCGCCTTGAAAGGACCTTGGTTTGGTCGTGGTCGCGCCTGTTTCGGACCCGATAAGGGCAGGGTCAGCCGACCGGCTTCGGGATCGGGGCCCTGAACAGCCCCCCCCAGCCCTCTCCGGTTTCGAACCGGTCCGCTGACGAAAAAGCCTCTCCAAAAGAGCCCGCGCGATTGCCCCCTCGGTCGTGCGGGTTTTTGCTGTCTGGGGAGCATTTTCCGACGAAGTGGGTGCCGGTTCGTCGTCAGAAAATGCGTTAAAACAAAAGACTAGAACTCCGGACTGACGCAGTCAGGACGAAAAAGCTCTAGCGTTCGGCGGTTTCGAGCACGCCGATGATCCGGCCGCCCTTGGCGGCCTGGACGATGACCACCGTCGCCAGCTCGGCGTCTGCGACCGCCGGCAGGCGGTACAGCTTGGGACGGCCGGACCACGGGCCCAGCCGAACCAGTTCGCGCACTACATTGCGGTGGACCAGGGTCTGACCCTTGTTGTCGCCGCGCTTGACGGCGATCTCCTGCTCGCGCGGATCAAACCGCACCAGCCACACCTCGCCGCCGCCGCGCGGGGCAGGGCCCGAGCCGACCGCGACGCGGGTCTTGCCGACAAATTCCATGTCCGGCGGATTGGACGGGGCCTTGGCGGCGGTCTTGATCAGGTCTTCGACGGCTTCGGCCTTGGCGCCCGAGGCCTGAACGCGGCCCCCGACCACCATCTGGGGCGTGGGCACGTCGCGCAGGGCGAATTTCTTGACATAGGCGCGCTGGCGATCGGCGAACCCGGGCTTGGCGAAGGTGTCCTTCCAGCCCAGATAGTCCCAGTAGTCGACCGAATAGGTCAGGGCCAGGACGCCGTCGCGCTGGGCCAGGTCGGCGGCCAGCTGGTTGGCCTTGCCGCACGAGGAGCAGCCTTGCGCCGTGAACAGCTCGACGACCACAGGCAGCCTGGCCGCGGGAGCCTTGGCGGCCCAGGCGGAGGTGGCGGCGAGGCCCGAGAGAGCCAGACAGAACAGGGAAAGGGCGGCCTTACGCATTGCGGGTCACTTAAGCCAAGATCGCGGGTCTAGGCCGTTCACGAGGCCGTGAAGGCCAAGTTCTTTTGCGAAAGTTCGCGCCACAAACGAAAACGGCCCGCCGGATCGCTCCGACGGGCCGTCTCCTTGATGCCGGCGCTGCGTTAGTCGGCCTTGGCCAGGTTGCGCAGCACGTAGTTCAGGACGCCGCCGTTCTTGAAGTATTCAAGCTCGGTCGGGGTGTCGATGCGGCAGCGGACCGGGAAGCGGGCGATGCGGCCATCGGTCGGGCGATAGAGCTCGACGATCAGCTGCTTGCGCGGCGACAGGTCCTGCAGGCCGCGGATCGAGACGATTTCCTCGCCGGTCAGTTCCAGCTTCTGCCAGCCGTCCTGGATGAACTGCAGCGGCAGAACGCCCATACCGACCAGGTTGCTGCGGTGAATACGCTCGAAGCTTTCGGTGATCACCGCGCGGACGCCCAGCAGCTTGGTGCCCGTGGCGGCCCAGTCCCGCGACGAACCGGTGCCATATTCCTTGCCGGCGAAGACCACCGAGGGGCGACCCTCTTCCTGGTACTTCATGGCCGCATCGTAGATCGACATCACCTGGCCCGACGGGAAGTGCTTGGTGACGCCCCCTTCGATGTCCGGGGTGATGCGGTTGCGGATGCGGATGTTGGCGAAGGTGCCGCGCATCATCACCTGGTGGTTGCCGCGACGGGCGCCGTAGCCATTGAAGTCGAGCGGCTCGACGCCGTTGTCGACCAGGTACTGGCCGGCGGGGCTGGAGGTCTTGATCGAACCGGCCGGGCTGATGTGGTCGGTGGTGATCGAGTCGCCGAACACGGCCAGAACGCGGGCTTCCACGATGTCGGTGACCGGGGTCGGCGTCATCGACATGTTGGGGAAGTAGGGCGGGTTCTGGACGTAGGTCGAGTCACCTTCCCAGGCGTAGGTCTGGCCGCCGGTGATCTTGATGCCCTGCCAGTTCTTGTCGCCCTTGAAGACGTCGCCGTAACGGCTGGCGAACATCTTTTCGGTGACCGACTTGCGCTGCAGGACGGCGATGTCTTCGTTCGAAGGCCAGATGTCCTTCAGGAAGACGTCATTGCCCTTCTTGTCCTGGCCCAGCGGCTGGGTGGCCAGATCGATCTTCATCGAACCGGCCAGGGCGTAGGCCACCACCAGCGGCGGCGAGGCCAGGTAGTTGGCGCGAACGTCGGGGTTCACCCGGCCTTCGAAGTTGCGGTTGCCCGACAGCACGCTGCAGGCGACCAGGTCGTGGTCGGCAATGGTCTTGCTGATGGCTTCCGGCAGCGGGCCCGAATTGCCGATGCAGGTGGTGCAGCCATAACCCACCAGGTTGAAGCCCAGGGCGTCGAGGTGCTTGGTCAGGCCGGCCTTGAGCAGATAGTCGGTGACCACCTGCGAGCCGGGGGCCAGCGAGGTCTTCACCCACGGCTTGACCTTCAGACCCTTGGCAACCGCGTTCTTGGCCAGCAGGCCGGCGGCGATCAGCACCGAGGGGTTGGAGGTGTTGGTGCACGAGGTGATGGCCGCGATGACCACGTCGCCGTGACCGACGTCGAAGTTTTCGCCTTCGACCGGCGCGCGCAGTTCGGGGTTCTCGGCCTTGCCGAATTCACCGGCCAGCGACTCGGCGAACTTCGACGCGGCGTCGGTCAGCAGAACCCGGTCTTGCGGGCGCTTGGGGCCGGCCAGCGACGGCAGGACCGTCGACAGGTCAAGCTCCAGGGTGTCGGTGAAGGTCGGCTCGGGCGTGCCCGGCTCCCACCACAGGCCCTGCTCCTTGGCGTAGGCTTCGACCAGGGCGATGCGGGCGGCGTCGCGGCCGGTGCCCTTCAGATAGGCGATGGTCGCGGCCGAGATCGGGAAGAAGCCGCAGGTCGCGCCATATTCCGGAGCCATGTTGGCGATGGTCGCCTGGTCTTCCAGGGTCAGG
>JANOSS010000112.1:0-3683 GCA_031415995.1 Caulobacter sp.
ATCAGGAAAAGAGCTTCTTCTTCGCCAAGCCGCGCCTGCTGGCCACCTGGACGCCCGCCGACAAGAACCAGGTCCGGTTCCGCTTCGAGCGCGAACTGGGCCAGCTGGACTTCGAAGACTTCGCCGCCTCGGCCGAGCTGGACGACGGGACCGTCTATGGCGGCAATGTCGATCTGGAACCGGAACAGCGCTGGATCGCCGAACTGACCTATGAGCGCCGGTTCTGGGGCGAAGGCATCGTCTCGATCGGCTATCGTCACGACGAGATCATCGGCGTGATCGACCGCCTGCCCCTGCCGGGCGGCCTGTCAGCGACCGGCAATATCGGCGACGGCACACTGGACAAGCTGTCGGTGAACATCGTCGTGCCGCTGGACAAGCTGGGCGTCCCGGGCGGTCGTGTCACCTTCAAGAACGACTGGAACGAGACCCACGTCACCGACCCCACCACGGGCAAGGACAGGCCGATCTCCAATGTTCGCCCCACCCAGGCCAATCTGGGCTTCCAGCAGGACCTGGTCCGCTACAAGACCCAGTGGGGGGTCAACTGGCTGCCGCTGCTGGGCCAGGGCACCTATGACCCGGACCAGACCAGCATCTGGCGCGGGGCCCAGTATTACGAGGCCTTCGTCGAGTACAAGCCGACCCCGACCCTGGCGATCCGCGCCCAGTTGAACCTCTGGGACGACTTCAGCCAGCAGCGCATCGTCTATGCCAACCGCACGACCCGCGCGGTGGCCTTCATCGAGGACCGCGCCATCAACCCCAACACCTTCGTCTCGCTGCGCCTGCGCAAGACCTTCTGAGGTCGGGCCGCAGGCCAGAGCCTCCACCCGCCGTCCGGGAGCGATCCCGGGCGGCTTGGTCGTTCAGGGCCGCGCCGCTGAAACACCGCTCATCTCGCCGCCGCTGCGGGTGATCCAGCAGACAGAACGGCCGCAGCGCCTGTTCTGGGCCGCGCTTGCCTTGCAGGGCTCGTCGATCTCGGCCACCGTGTGCCATAGACCTCCCGACATCCCGACCGACAGACAAGTGGACCCAACGGCGATGATAGCCCCCTTGCAGCAAGGCGCGGCCGATCCCCGGCTCATCCTGCGCGAGGAGGAGCTGGACAGCGGCCTGGAGCTGATCCTGCTGGCCGAGGCCGCGCTGTGGGCAGCGGTCGACGGGGCCCTGGAAGCCGAGACCCTTGGCCTGGGCCGGTCGCACTGGCGCGCGGCCTTCCTGCTGCGCCGCCGGCCCGGTATCGGGGTGCAGGACCTGTCCAAGCTGACCAGCCTTTCCAAACAGGCCGCCAGCCGCACCCTGGCCGACCTGACCAAGGCCGGGCTGGTCGAGCGCGGCGCGGGCGATCTGGACGGCCGCCGCAAGCCCGCCGTGCTGACCCCCGAGGGCGTGGCCTTCGAGGCCCGCACCGCGGAACGCCTGCGCACCCTGCTGGCCAAGGCCTATCGCACCGGCGGGCTGGACGGGGTGGCGGGCACGCGCCGCATCCTGGCGGCCCTGGCAGGGCCGAGACAGGGCGTGGGTCCGACGCGTAGAGTGGTGGCATGACGCCCGAGGAACGCCGCGAACGCCATTTGCTGGTCGTCGATGACGACGACCGCATCCGCAAGCTGCTGAAGGAATTCCTGGTCCGGGCCGGCTTTCGGGTCAGCACCGCCGCCGATGCGGCCGGCGCCGACCGACTGTGCGGCTCGCTGGACTTCGACCTGATGGTGCTGGACGTGATGATGCCGGGCGAGGACGGCATGGCCTTTACCAAGCGCCTGCGGGCCATGGGCGGTGAGACCGGCAAGACCCCGATCCTGATGCTGACGGCCCGCGACCAGACCCAGGACCGCATCGAGGGCCTGCGCCACGGGGTCGATGACTATCTGGGCAAGCCGTTCGAGCCGCAGGAGCTGCTGCTGCGCATCGAGGCCATCCTGCGCCGCACCAACGCCCGGCCCACCGGTCCGCGCGAACTGTCCCTGGGCCGCTGTTCCTTCGAGCCCGAGCGCGGCGAACTGACCTGCGACGGCCAGCCGGTGCGCCTGACCGAGGCCGAAGTGGTGTTGATGCGCCGCCTGGCCCGCTCGGCCCACGAGCCGGTCGACCGACTGGAACTGGCCCGCGACACCGCCGACGCCACCGGTCGGGCCATCGACGTCCAGGTCACCCGCCTGCGCCGCAAGATCGAGCCGGATCCGAAGAACCCGCGCTATCTGCAGACGGTGCGCGGCATCGGGTATCGGCTGGCGCCGGATTGATGCGCCTGCGCGCCAAGCTCTACATCCCGCGCCAGATCAAGCGCTGGCTGCCGACCTCGCTGTTTGGCCGCTCGCTGCTGATCATCATCCTGCCCGTGGCGGTGAT
The DNA here is from genome assembly GCA_031415995.1 of Caulobacter sp. Taxonomy (GTDB): domain Bacteria; phylum Pseudomonadota; class Alphaproteobacteria; order Caulobacterales; family Caulobacteraceae; genus Caulobacter. The sequence goes on from JANOSS010000112.1 coordinate 2,359, forward strand.
GCAGATCGCCGTCACCTGGGCCTTTTTCGACGCCCACTGGCAGACGGTGAACAGCCGCCTGTCCGAGGGCCTGGCCGGCGACGTCGCCTGGGCTGTGGCCGGCTATCAGGATGATCCCGGCCCCGCCGCCGTGGCCAAGCTGGCCGACCGGGCCGAGGAATCCCTGGCCCTCTCCATCGCCTTCCAGAAGGGCAAGAAGCTGCCGACCGGGCGGCGCGCCTCGCTGCTGCCGGCCCTGGACCGCTCGCTGCAGGTGGCCCTGGCCGACCGGCTGAACGTGCCGTTCTGGTTCGATACCACCCGCTACACCGCCTATATCGACATCCGCGTGCAGGTGGACGGGGGGGTGCTGCAGATCTACGCCCTGCGCGACCGGGCCTTCGCCACCCAGGGCCATATCTTCATCGTCTGGATGGTGGTGGCGACCCTGCTGCTGACGGCGGTCGCCATCCTGTTCATCCGCAACCAGGTGCGGGCCATCGAGCGCCTGGCCGACGCGGCCGACGCCTTCGGGCGCGGCGGCGATGTCGACTTCAAGCCGCACGGCGCGCGCGAGGTGCGCCAGGCCGCGATGGCCTTCCTGGCCATGAAGGCCCGCATCCAGCGCCATATCGAACAGCGCACCGCCCTGCTGGCCAGCGTCAGCCACGACCTGCGCACGCCGCTGACCCGTCTGAAGCTGGAGGTGGCCCTGGCCGAGCCGTGCGAACGGATGGAGGCCATGAAGGGCGATCTGGCCGAAATGGAGCACATGATCGACGAGTATCTGGCCTTCGCCCGCGGCGAGGGCGGGGAAGCGCCCCAGACCGTCGACCTGACCGAGTTGATCGGCGGCGTGGTGGCGGCGGCGCTCCGGGCCGGGGCCGCTGTCGAATGCGAGGCACCGCCCGAACTGACCGTCGAGCTGCGTCCCAACGCCTTCAGGCGGGCGCTGGCCAACCTGATCGACAACGCCAAGGCCTATGGCGATCATGTGAAGGTCACGGCCGCCGCGCGGATCACCGGCGGCGTCGAGATCGTCGTCGAGGACGACGGCCCGGGCATCCCCGAGGACCGCTACGAAGAGGCCTTCAAGCCGTTCAACCGGCTGGACGAGTCGCGCAACCAGAACGAAAAGGGCGTCGGCCTGGGCCTGGCCATCGCCCGCGACATGGCGCGCGGACTGGGCGGCGACCTGGTGCTGGAGCGCTCGGCGATGGGGGGGCTGCGGGCGGTGATGCGGTTGCCTTAGGGCGGAGACGTAGATCCTCCCCCTCTGGGGGAGGTGGCCCAGAGGGCCGGAGGGGGCAGCGCGGCCTAAGCCGAGACGTGGGGGCCCCGGGGGG
>JANOSS010000113.1:0-44004 GCA_031415995.1 Caulobacter sp.
GGGTTACGGCGTTCGACGGAGTGCCGGCACGCCGTCAAGCCTCGTAACCCCTCACCCTCCCACCGCTTCGCGGCGGGCCCCTCCCTCTCCCTAAAGGAGAGGGATTTAGGTCGACTAGGGGTCGCGAGTCGAAAGTACCTCCAGTGCGACTTTCAGACATTGCAAGCCGCCCAACGCGCTGACGCCAGCTGACCAAAAGCCCAGCCGCAACTACTCCCGCGTAAGATCCTGCCGCTGGAACAACACGATCGCCCCCGCCGTCAGCGCCGCGATCCACCCCAATAGAACCAGCAGCGCCCAGCCCGCGGGTCCGCCGTCCAGGCCCGCATGCGATGGAGCGGCGACGAACGCGCGGAGCAGGTCGGCGTCATAGGCCGGGATGGCCAGGACTTTCCAGGTCGGCTCCGGAGCCATGGCGCCGAGGGTAGCCGACAGGATCGACTGGACGAACCGGACGACCAGGCAGACGACGACCGCCGCCATTGGCGAGCGCGCCACGACCGCGACGCAGGCGGCCAGCGACGCCAGGCTCATGACCTCCAGCCAGGTGACCGCGAAGACGCCGGCGATCTCTGAAAGGCCCAGGGGCGAGGCGACGATGGCTTTGGCGTTGATCCCCGCGCCGATCACGGCCGCCGCCAGGGTCAGCGCCACAGTCAGGACCAGGTTCCACAGCACGGCCTCGCCGATCACGATCAGCTTGGCCGACAGCAGGTTGAAGCGGCTGTTACGCGGCGTGCGCAGGCGCCAGGTCTCCCAGCGATAGTCGCCGGCCAGGATCGAGGCGGCCCCGATCATCAGGAACAGCACCGCCATGGTCGAGGCGCCGTTGCCCAGCGCCTTGATGACCTGAGCGGCCAGATCGATGGTCGCGCCCGGCATAGGCCGCTTGATGATGTTGCGGACGAACAGGTCGCCGCCGATGGCGAGGAAAAACCCGACCAGCGGGGCAAAGCAGAACCCCCAGAACAGGGCCGAACGGTCGCGCAGCAGGCGGAAGCGTTCGGCGGCGATGGCGTCGGCCAGCATCAGATCGCTCCCTTCTGGTCGAGGGTCTTGAGATAGACGCCCTCAAGATCGGCGTCGCGCCAGCGAGCCTCGGTGATCTCGACACCGGCCTCGACCAACGCCTTGATCAGGGCCGGGGCCTCGTCCTTGCGGATATCGGCCAGCACGGCGTCCGGTCCGTCGGGCTCGCCCTTGTCGCCCAGCGTCGCCAGGACTTGAGCGACAGGGGAGGCGACCAGCCGCAGGCGGGCCTGACCGGCGGTCAGGGCGTCGACCGCGCCCTCGGCGGCGATCTTGCCTTTGGACAGGATCACCACCCGGTCGCAGACGCGCTTGACCTCTTCCAGCTGGTGGCTGGCCAGGATGATGGTGACACCCTCGCGCCGGGCCAGATCGACGATCAGGGCGCGGATTTCCTGGATGCCTGCCGGATCCATGCCGCTTGTCGGCTCGTCCAGGATCACCAGCTCGGGCCGGGTGAAGAAGGCGGCGGCCAGGCCCAGACGCTGCTTCATGCCGACCGAGAAGCCATTGGTCGGGCGGTCGGCGGCGTCGCCCAGGCCCACGCGGTCCAGCCAGCCATTGATGTCGGCGTCCCCCATCCCGCCTTTCAGGGCGCCGCTTTCCAGAGCCAGCATCCGCAGGGTGTCGCGCGCAGTCAGATAGGGCGGATAGCGCGGCGTCTCGATCATTGCGCCCACCCGGCGAAGGGCGGCCACGTCGCCGGCGGGCGCGCCGAACAGCCGCGCCGTCCCGCTCGTGGGCCGAACCAGGCCAAGTGCGATGCGGAAGAGGGTGCTTTTGCCGGCTCCGTTGGGGCCCAGAACGCCGAACACGCCGCCGGCCGGAATGGCGATGGAGAGGTCGTCGAGCGCGCGAACCGCCCCGTAGGTCTTGGTGAGGCTGGTGGCCTCGAGAGCGATGCTCATGCGGGGATGGCTTCCGTGACGGGAGAATCCAGTCGGTGGCGGTAACTATGGGGGTGCGGTTCTCGCCCGCCAAGTTAAGACGAGGTCATGCGCTGCTGTCACATGGACGAGACGTCCGGCTGGCATCGACGCCGCGAGACTGGTCGAGAGGGTGCGCCATGAAGAGCCTGTTCCGCCTTGTGGCCCTTGGGGCGACCTTGGGCGCCGCCCTGCTGCTATCGGCCTGCGCCTCGATGGGCGGGGGCGCCGCCCCGCCGAAGAGCCGGCTGACCATCCTGGTCTCCAGCGACGGCTTTCGGGCCGACTATCTGGGCAAGGGCGACACCCCGACCCTGGACGCCCTGGCCGCCGCCGGCGCGCGTGGCGGCATGCGTCCGTCGTTCCCGACCCTGACCTTTCCCAACCACTACACCCTGATCACCGGCAAGCGGCCCGACCGCAACGGCATCGTCAACAACGTCATGGAGGACGAGACGATTCCCGGCGTGCGCTTCTCTATGTCCAACGCCGACGCCGTGCATGACCCACGCTGGTGGAGCCAGGCCTGGCCGCTGTGGGTCTCGGCCGAGAAGCAGGGTCTGAAGGCGGCGGCGATGTTCTGGCCCGGCTCGGAAACCGAGATCAGCGGCGTGCGTCCCTCGCGCTGGATGGCCTTCAACCAGGCCATGCCGTCGAATGACCGGGTCGATACGCTGCTGGCGTGGCTGGATGATCCCAAGGGGCCCGAGCTGCGGCTCTCCACCCTGTATTTCGATGTCGTCGACACCGAGGGCCATCACTATGGACCCGGCTCGCCGCAGGCCCGCGCCGCGGTGGCCGAGGTGGATCGGGCCATGGCTCGCCTGGTCGCGGGCCTGAAGGCGCGGGGCCGGTTCGAAACGACCGACATCGTCTTCGTCGCCGACCACGGCATGGCCCCGGTTCCGCCGTCCCAGCGCTGGCCGTTGGACGACGTGCTCGACCTGTCCAGGGTCAGGCTGGTCACCACCGGCGCGGTCGTCGGCCTGACGCCGCTGCCCGGCTTCGAGGCGCAGGTCGAGGCGGCGCTGCTCAAGCCGCTGCCGCACCTGACCTGCTGGAAGAAGGGGCAGATCCCCGAGCGCTATCACTACGGCCGCAATCCGCGCGTGCCGGCCATCGTCTGCCTGTCGGAGACCGGCTGGTATGTGACGACCCGCAAGATGATGGAAAAGCCCGGCAAGTGGGAGGGGTTGGACGGCGGCCAGCACGGCTTTGATCCCTATGACCCGGCCATGCGCGCGGTGTTCATCGCCAGAGGGCCGTCGATCAAGCCGGGCGTGCTGCTGCCGGTGTTCGACAATGTCGACGTCTATCCGCTGCTGGCCAGGATCTCGGGCGTGAAGCCCGAGAAGGGCGACGGCAGGCTGAAGGTTGTGGGGCAGGCGCTGCGGTAGGGGGCTTGACGGCCAAAAGATCGAGACCGGAATTCCTGGGGCTTGCGGATATAGTTTCTATATGCGTTAAATATTGTCGATATCCGATAGGAGCGACACGATGGCTGACTGGCGTCCCAACCTGATCTCGGCGGTCTGCTATCGCGATCCCAAGGCGGCCCTGGCCTGGCTCGAAAAGGCCTTCGGCTTCGAGCTCGTCTTCCTGGTCGAGGACGCCGACGGCAATCTGGGCCATTCCGAAATGCGCTTCGGCAATGCCTGCGTGATGATCGGCAACGAGTGGAGCGACGATCACAAGAGCCCGGCCTCGGTGAGCGGCAAGAACACCCAGACGGTGCATATCCAGCTGAGCGAGGGCGAACTTGACGCGCACTGCGAGCGGGCGCGGGCGGCGGGCGCTGAAATCCTGGTTGAGCCCGCGACGCAGTTCTACGGTGATCGCACCTATCGCTGCAAAGATCCCGAGGGCCACATCTGGACGGTGGCGCGAAACGTCGAGACCGTGTCGGTCGAGGAGATGGAGCGCCGCACCGGCCTGAAGATCACGGGCGGGGCATGACCCAGGACGACTTCCGCCGTATCGCCCTGTCGCTGCCGGGCGCGGTCGAAAGCTCGCACATGGGCACGGTCGATTTCCGCGCCGGCCGGATCTTTGCGACCCTGGGCTATCCCGATGCTGGCTTCGGCATGGTCAAGCTGACGCCCGAACGGCAGGAGATGCTGGTTTCGGCCGAGCCGGCGATCTTCCAGCCGGTCAAGGGCGGCTGGGGCGCCAAGGGCGCGACCCTGCTGCGTCTGGCGGCCTGTGACGAGGCGACGGCGACCAGCGCACTGACGGCGGCCTGGCGCGGCGTCGTGTCGAAGACCTTGCTGAAGGCGTTCGACGCTTCGTGACCGCCTCGATCGACCGCACCCTGGCGGCCCTTGCCGATCCGCACCGCCGGCGGGTTGTCGACCTGTTGCGTCAGCGACCGCATCGGGCCGGGGAGCTAGCGCAGGCCGTCGGCCTGACCCCGCCGGCCATGAGCCGCCATCTGCGGGCCCTGCGACAGTCGGGTCTGGTTGAGGAGAGCCACCCCGATTTCGACGCCCGCGTGCGGGTCTATCAGTTGAGGGCAGGACCCATGGACGAGCTCAAGGCCTGGCTGGAAATCGCGGAAACCCACTGGATCAGCCAGCTGTCGGCGCTGAAGGCGCACGTTGAGGGGTCATGAGTTCGCGCGTCGTTGTCGCCCTGCGCATCAAGGCCCCGCCGAGCCGGGTGTTCGAGGCCTTCACCAACGAGATCGCCGCCTGGTGGCGACCCAATCCGCTGTTCGCCTTCACGCCGAGATCACCCGGCGTCATGGCCTTTGAAGACGCCGAGGGCGGTCGTCGTCTCGTCGAGCGCCTGGCCTCGGGCAAGGTGTTCGAGGTCGGCAGGGTGCGGGTCTGGGAGCCGGGCCAGCGGCTGGTGGTCGGCTGGCGGCAGGCGACCTTCGCCCCCGATATGGACACCGAGGTCGAGGTCCGCTTCGAGGCCGTCGAGGACGGCACGCGGGTCACGGTCGAGCATCGCGGCTGGGACAGCGTGCCCATGGCGCACGTGGCGCGCCACACCTTCCCGGACGGCCTGTTCCTGCGCCGGCACGGGGAATGGTGGCGCGACCTGCTGGACAGCCTTGCGGTCGCGGCAACGGACCGGCAACTAGGGGCCGCCGGGGAGAATGACGCATGACTCAGACCATCACGGGCGGACGCCGACAGGCGGCCTTGGGCTTTATCTTCGTCACCGCCTCGATGGACGTGTTGTCGCTGGGCGTCATGATCCCGGTGCTGCCCGAGCTTGTGAAACGGTTCAACGGCGGCGATACGGCCGACGCCGCCCTTTGGAACGTGCTGTTCGCCACCACCTGGGGCGTGATGCAGTTCATCTGCGCGCCGGTTCTGGGCCTGTTGTCCGACCGCTTCGGCCGTCGTCCGGTGATCCTGACCTCGATCTTCGGCCTGGGTATCGACTTCCTGTTCATGGCCTTCGCGCCCAGCCTGTGGTGGCTGTTTGTCGGCCGGGTGTTCAACGGCATGACGGCGGCCAGCTTCTCGACCGCCGGGGCCTATGTGGCCGACGTCACCACGCCGGAGAACCGCGCCAAGGGTTTTGGCCTGATGGGGGCCGCCTTCGGCGTCGGCTTCACCTTCGGTCCGGCGCTGGGCGGCTGGCTGTGGCAGTTCGATCACCGCCTGCCGTTCCTGGTCTGCGCGGCCCTGGCCCTGTGCAACTGGCTTTACGGCTATTTCGTGCTGCCCGAATCCCTGCCGCCCGAACGCCGGATCAAGACCTTCGACTGGAAAAAGGCCAACCCGCTCGGCTCGCTGGCCCTGCTGCGGAGCAAGCCTGACCTGCTGGGCCTGGCCGGCGTAGGCTTCCTGTTCCAGCTGGCCCACAACGTGCTGCCGTCGGTCTTCGTGCTGTATATGGGCTTTCGCTATCAGTGGTCAGTGCAGACCATCGGCCTGACCCTGATGGCCAGTGGCATTTCCGGAATTTTGCTGCAGGCCCTGCTGGTCGGCCGGATCGTCAAGGCGGTGGGCGAGCGCGGCGCGCTGCTGATCGGCCTGTTCTGCGGCTTTGTCGGCTTTCTGATCTACGGCCTGGCCCCGACGGGCTGGCTGTATCTGTGCGGTCTGCCGATCTTCGCGTTCTCGGGCCTGATCCAGCCGGGCCTGCAGGGCCTGATGACCCGCCGGGTCTCGCCCCAGCAACAGGGACAGCTGCAGGGCGCCAATTCGGCGATGATGGGCATCACATCGATCATTGGGCCGACGCTGTATCTGGCGCCGTTCGCCTGGGTGGTGCGGCACGACGCGACCTTGCATATGCCCGGCCTGCCGGTGCTTATCGCTGCGGCGCTGATGCTGGCCGGCACGGCTCTGGCATTCCGCTTCGCCCACCCTATCCCAGCCGAGCAGCGCCCGGTTTGACCGGTCAGGACGCCGCGCGGCCATCAATGCGCCCGAAAGCTCAGGCCAGGTCCGGGTCGCTTCCAAGGAGACGCTCCAAACCCATGCGAGCTCATCGCGTTCTGCTTCCCGCCCTGATCCTGCTGGCGGCCTGCTCGCCGCAAGGTCCGTCCAGCGCCCAGGCGATCCCCGACCTGGCCCAGCCCACCCGACGCGCCCCCAGCGATCCGGCCTCGATGAAGGCCTCGTTTGCGCCGGTGGTGAAGAAGGCCGCGCCGGCCGTGGTCAATGTGGCCAGCCGCCGGGTGGTGCGCACCCAGGCCCGCGATCCGTTCTGGGACTTCTTCATGGGCGGCAGCGGCGGCGCGCCGCGCGATCAGGTGCAGGGCTCGCTGGGCTCGGGCGCCATCGTCCGCGCCGACGGGGTGATCATCACCAACCATCACAATATCGAGGGCATCGTCGAAGGCCGGGGCGAGATCACCGTCCAGTTGGCCGACCGCCGCGAATTCATCGCCACCGTCCTGCTCGACGATCCGCGCGCCGACCTGGCCGTGCTGAAGATCGACACCAAGGGCGAGCGCCTGCCGGTCATGGCCATCGACGATCAGGAACAGCTGGAGGTCGGCGATCTGGTCCTCGCCCTGGGCAATCCGTTCGGCGTCGGCCAGACGGTGACCAACGGCATCATCTCGGCCCTGGCCCGCACCGATGTCGGCGCGGCGGATTTCGGCAGCTACATCCAGACCGACGCCTCGATCAATCCGGGCAATTCCGGCGGTCCGCTGGTCGACATGGACGGCGACCTGATCGGCATCAACACCTTCATCATCTCGCGCTCGGGCTCTTCGAGCGGGGTGGGCTTCGCCATTCCCGCCGCCGTGGTCAAGCAGGTGGTCAACGCCGCCCTGGGCGGCGGCCACAGCGTGGTGCGGCCCTGGCTGGGCGTGAAGGGGCAACCTGTCACCGCCGAGATCGCCCGCAGCCTGGGCATGGCCGCGCCGCGCGGCGTGCTGGTGGCCCAGGTCTATCCGGGCTCCTCGGCTGACAAGGCGGGCCTGCGGGAGAGCGACATCATCCTGTCGATCGACGGCAAGGCCGTGAACGACGAGGGCGGCGGCGCCTTCGCGATCGGCACCCACAAGGTGGGCGACCGCGTGCCGATGGTCATCCGCCGCGGCGACCGCGAGCAGACCCTGACCGTCCGTGCCGAGGCCGCGCCCGAAAGCCCGGCCCGCGACGAGAAGACCCTGACCGGCCGTAACCCCTTCGACGGCGCCACGGTGCTGAACCTGTCGCCCGCCGTGGCCCAGGACCTCGGTGCCGACCCGTTTGCGGGCCGGGGCGTGCTGGTCAGCAAGATCGGCCAGGGTTTCGCTCTGAGCGCCGGCCTGCGTCCCGGCGACTTCATCCGCGAGGTCAATGGCCGGCCGATCGACACGGTGGCCGACCTGGCGGCGCTTTCAAACGGCGGCAATCGCGCCTGGACCGTGACCATCGAACGCGGCGGCCAGCGGATCACGGCGCGGTTCAACACCTGACACCCTGATCCGGCCATGACAATGGACCCGGCGCGGAACCCCGCGCCGGGTCTTCTTCGTTGGTCATGACCTCTTCAGTTTTGTAGACCATGGCCATGTCCGATCTCTTCCAAGCCGCCGGCCTGACGCCGCATGCGCCGACGCCGCTCGCCGAGCGTCTGCGGCCCCAGACGCTGGACCAGGTGGTGGGGCAGGAGCACCTGCTGGGACCCGAAGGCCCGATCGGCCGGATGGCGGCGGCCAAGCGCCTCTCGTCGATGATCCTGTGGGGCCCGCCCGGCACCGGCAAGACCACCATCGCCCGCCTGCTGGCCAAGGCCGGCGGCTATGAGTTCCAGCAGATCTCGGCAGTGTTTTCGGGCGTCGCCGACCTGAAAAAGGCCTTCGAGCAGGCGCGCGGCCGCCGCATGGCCGGTCAGAGCACCCTGCTGTTCGTCGACGAGATCCACCGGTTCAACCGCGCCCAGCAGGACGGTTTCCTGCCGTTCGTGGAGGAGGGGGTGATCACTCTGGTCGGGGCCACGACCGAGAACCCGTCGTTCGAGCTGAACGGCGCTCTGCTGTCGCGCTGTCAGGTCTTCGTGCTCAAGCGGCTGGACGAGGAGGCGCTGGAAGCCCTGCTGGCCAAGGCCGAGGCGGTCGAGGGCCGCAAGCTGCCGCTGGACGCGGAGGCCCGCTTCACCCTGATCGCCATGGCCGATGGCGATGGCCGCTATCTGCTGACCCTGACCGAGACCCTGCTGTCGGTCGGCACCGATACGCCGCTCAATGCCGTCCAGCTGGGCCAATTCCTGCAAAAGCGCCGGCCCGCCTACGACAAGAACCGCGAGGAGCACTACAACCTCGTCTCGGCCCTGCACAAATCGGTGCGCGGCAGCGATCCGGACGCGGCGCTCTACTGGCTGGCCCGGATGCTGGAGGGCGGCGAGGACCCGCTGTTCATCGCGCGGCGCCTGGTGCGGATGGCGTCGGAGGACATCGGCGCGGCCGATCCTCTCAGCTTGCTGCTGACCACCGCCGCCAAGGACGCCTTCGACTTCCTGGGCAGTCCCGAGGGCGAACTGGCCCTGGCCCAGTGCGTGGTCCACATGGCCAGTGCGCCCAAGTCCAACGCCGTCTACACCGCCTTCAAGGCCGCCAGGCGCGCGGCCAAGGAGACCGGCTCCCTGGCCCCGCCGGCCCATATCCTCAACGCCCCGACCAAGCTGATGAAGTCGCTCGGCTATGGCGACGGCTACGCCTATGACCACGATGTCGAGGGCGGCGTCTCGGGCCAGAACTACTTCCCGGACGGCATGGCGCGGCCGAGGTTCTACGAGCCCAAGGCGGTGGGCGCGGAGGCCAAGGTGCGCGAACGGCTGGAAGCGTGGGGCAAGGTGCGGCGGGACGGCAGGTGAATCCTTCTCCCCTTGCGGGAGAAGGTGGCGCGAAGCCTCGGATGAGGGGTTGCGCGGCGATGCCGCTGCGTCTCAATGCGGCGATGTCTGAGAGACCCCTCATCCGACCCGCTTGCGCGGGCCACCTTCTCCCGCAAGGGGAGAAGGCATGAACACGCGCCGTCCGCCGCTGGCACCGAAGCCCAAGGCCTCCGACGCTCCCATCACCCTGACGGACGACGAGATCGCCTTGGCGCGGTCCTGGGTGATCCACGAGGACGACAGCGTCATCGTGCTCAATAAGCCCTCGGGCCTGTCCAGCCAGGGCGGTCGCATCCAGGCCCATACGCTGGACGACCTGCTGTGGGCCTTCGCGCGGCCCGGCCGTCCGCGTCCGCGCCTGATCCACCGGCTGGACCGCGACACCTCGGGCGTCATCCTCACCGCCAAGACCAAGCCGGGGGCGGCGTTCCTGGGCAAGGCCCTGATGGGCAAGCGGTTTCGCAAGTCCTACATGGCCATCGTCGCGCCGGGCGCGCCGGAGCCCAAGGGCGGCATGATCGACAGCCCGCTGCGCCGCGAGTCGATTGGTCGCGAGGCCTATATGCGGGTCTGCGCGCCCGATCACCCCGACGCCGAGACCGCCCGCAGCCGCTATCGCACCCTGTCGGCCAATCCCATCGCCGCCTTGGTCGAGCTGTCGCCGGACACCGGCCGCATGCACCAGCTGCGCGTCCACATGGCCTCGATCGGCCGGCCGATCTCGGGCGACAGTCGCTATGGCGGGGCCTTGATGCTGGGCGGGACGCCGGTTCCGCGTCTGATGCTGCACGCCGCCCAGCTGGTGTTTCCACATCCCGAGGGCGGCGAGCGCCGCATTGCCGCGCCCGTCCCGGCCGATATGGTGGCCATGCTGGAAAAGCTCGGAATGCCTGTCCCGGAACAGCGCGCCTAGCCAAGCCGTTTGACGGTCAGGAGAAACGCCATGAAACGCCTCGCCGGTCTGGCCCTGTCCCTTGCCCTGCTCGGCGGCTGCGCCAGCGCGCCCACGCTTTACGCCGCCAAGGTCACGCCAACCAGCGTCGGCTATTCGGAGTTTCGGCTGGAGCCCGGCCGCTACCGCGTCACCTTCCAGGGCGGACCCGGCGCATCGGCCGAACAGGTTTCAGACTACGCCCTGCTGCGCGCAGCGGAACTGGCCGTGCGCGACGGCTATGACTGGTTTCGGGTGTCGGATCGCCTGACCTCGAGCACGGGCGCCGGTAATGGACCGCGGCTGTCGGTTGGAGGGGGCTCCAGCCGCTATGGCGGCCGCAGCTCGATTGGCCTGGGCCTCGGCACAAGCTTTGATCTCGGCCCCGGACCCGTCGTGACGAGCTCGCTGGAGGTGGTGTTCGGCAAGGGTCCGGCGCCGCGTGACGCCGACGTGTACATCGCCCAGGCCATTATCCGCTCGGTTGGCTACGGACGCAGCACCACCTAGGCGGCCGCCGCTGTCCTGGCCGCCAGTGGATGGTTGGCGCGCAGGGACGCGTGGGTCAGACCCGCAGTCTCGGCCGCCGCGAAATAGCCCTCGGCGGGCAGGCCCTGCAGCGCGGTCATCGGCGCCACGCCCTTGGCGTCGCGGCCGAAGTTCATGATGTCAGCCGCGATCCGCTCGGCCGGTCCGGCGAGGTCGGAGGCGTCCAGCGTCAAGCCGCTCAGCCGCGCCTCCTTCAGGCCGCGCAGGGCATCTTTCTCCGGCGGCACCCGGGCGATGACGCCGCGTGTCAGCGCCTTGAGCAGGCCGACCACTTCCAGCAGGCGGCCCGCGGGCGTACCGCGGGTGACATCGACCAGCTCGATCATCACGCCGCCGCGCAGCAGGGCCAGCGACAGGCCCGGGGTCCCGGTCAGCATGTCGCGGCCGCGCTGGGTGCCCAGGGTGCGGAACGAGGCCGGCAGGATCAGGTCGGGAACATTGTTGCCCTGGGCGCCGCGTGCGAACACGGCGGCATACTTCAGGGTCGCTTCGTCGATAAAGGCGATGTCGCGGTCGGGTAGGCGGGTGATCGCCCGTGCAGTGGCCTGGCGCCCGCTGGCCAGATGGGTGACTACCGGCTCGATGCGGATCGCCGTGGCCACGTTGCGGCGCAGGCTGATCACATGTTCCAGGGTGAAGTCCACCCGCAGGGCCGCGCCTCCGGCAGTGGTGAAGGCCACCGGCGTGCGGCGCGCCTCGTCGCCGGCCTCCACCGCGCGACGCACCGGCGAGCGTTGGGAGTCGCGACGACCCCGGGCCGCCAGCACCGTGGCCGCGTCGACCCGGCGGCAGATGGCCTCGCCGCCGTTCAGGCCGATGACGGCGCTGATCCCCAGATCGCTCATGTCGACGGAGCCCAGCAGGTGGGTCAGCACGTCTTCGAGGATGCGAACGCTGGTCGCCTGGGCGGCCAGGCCCTGGTCGCTGTTCATGGCGATCAGGAATTCGCTGTCGGAAATGCGGGCCCGCATGTCGTTGCGGTCCAGGTGTTCGGCCAGCTTGCGCTCGACATAGGTCCAGACATCGCCGCGCTTCTGCGACCACCAGTCACCGGCCCAGGCGCGGATAGCCTGGACGCTGATGACGTTCACCGAGCCACGCGCGATCAGCTCGCTCCCGGCCAGCCGGTGCAGGACCGGGGCGGGCAGAGCGAGACGCTGGGTCGTATCGTCCTGGGCGTTGCTGTCGAAGGGCATGGGGCTCGGTTCACAAGAGGAGCGGCCAGAATGCCGCCGGCACGCTTAACCTCTCGTTCGGAAACAAGGTTTCTAGCGATGTTCACCGCGAAGAAATCCTTGCGCGACTTGGCGTTCGGCCCCGCTCGGCGCATAAGGAGCCAATGACCAAACTGCTTCTCGTAGCCGCCGGCGGCGCCGTCGGCTCGGTCGCCCGCTATCTGGTGGGCGCCCAGGCCCTCCGGCTGATGGGACCGGCATGGCCTTACGGCACCTTCGCAGTGAATGTGATCGGCGGTTTCCTGATGGGCGTGCTGGCCTCGTGGCTGGCGCATCGTGGCAACGCCAACCACGAACCGGTCCGCCTTTTGCTCGCCGTCGGCGTCATGGGCGGCTTTACGACCTTCTCGGCCTTTTCGCTGGAGACCGCGCTGATGATTCAGAAGCGCGACTACGGCCAGGCCTTCACCTATTCCGCCGCCAGCGTGCTTTTGTCCGTGGCGGCCCTTTACGCGGGCCTTCTGATCGCCCGCAGGATGTTCGCGGCATGAAAGAAGTACGCACGCTCTATGTGGACGCGGGCGAGGACGGGAGCCGGGTTGACCGCTGGTTCAAGCGCCGCTGGCCCCACCTCAACCACATCCAGCTCAACAAGCTGTTCCGCTCCGGCCAGGTGCGGGTCGACGGCTCGCGCGTGAAGGCCGACACCAAGCTGGCGGCCGGCTCGCAGGTGCGTGTGCCGCCTCTGCCCGACGCCCCCGATCCCGACGAAAAGCTGGTGCTGTCCAAGCGCGACATCGCCTTTGCCAAGTCTCTGGTCCTCTATGAAGACGAGGAAGTCCTGGCCCTGAACAAGCCTGCCGGCCTGGCTGTGCAGGGCGGCACCAAGACCACCCACCACATCGACAAGCTGTTGTCGGCCTGGGGCGAGGGCGTCAACCGGCCCCGTCTGGTCCACCGTCTGGACCGCGACACCTCGGGCGTGCTGCTGCTGGGCAAGACCCCGGCTGCCGCCGCGCGGCTGTCGGGTTCGTTCGCCAAGCGCAAGGCGCAGAAGACCTACTGGGCCATCGTTCAGGGCAATCCGCACCCGGTCGAGGGCGTCATCGAGCTGCATCTCGCCAAGCGCGGCGTCGGCGATCGCGAACTGGTGGTTCCCGCCGAACCCAAGGACAAGGACGCCCAGCCGGCCGAGACCGAGTTCGTCTCGATCAGCCGCGCCGGCCCGCGCGTCACCTTCATGGCCCTGCGTCCGCACACCGGCCGCACCCACCAGCTGCGGGCTCACATGAAGGCCATAGGCCACCCGATCCTGGGCGATCCGAAATACAGCGACGAGAAATCGACCCAGCTGTCGGAAGGCCTGAAGCTGCAGCTGCACGCCCGCTCGGTGATGCTGCCGCACCCGTCGGTGGGCATGCTGTTCATCGAGGCGCCGATCAGCCCCGAGCTGAAGGCGGGCTTCGCCAAGTTCGGCTTCTCTGAAGACGAGGCCGATCAGGATCCGTTCGCAAAGAAGCAGATCAAGCGGCGATGACGGCGGAGGTCGTTCGGCAAGCCTGGACGCTTCTGGACCAGGGCCGCTCGACCGACGCGGTCGCCCTGACGCGCGCGCCTGCGGCTTCGCCGCTGGCCGGCGCCGGGATGCTGATCGTTCATGCGGCGGCGCTGAAGGGCGTCGACCGTCATGACGAGGCGCTGGTCTTCAACCGTCGGGCTGTCGCCGCCACGCCCAATGACCGGATCGCCTGGTACAATCTGGCCGCCACCCTGGGTGACCTGGCTCAGGCGGACGAGGGCGAGGCGGCGATCCGCAAGGCCATCGCCCTGGGCCTCGACGCGCCTGAAGCCTGGCTGGTGCTGGGCCGCGCCCTACAGGGTCAGAGCCGCTACGACGAGGCCGAGGCCGCGTTCAGGGCGGCCATCACCCGCCGGGACGGCTTCAGCGAGGCCCATCGCAACCTGGCCCAGCTGCGCTGGATGCGATCGGGCGATCTGGTCCTGGCCCTGGAGGCCCTGACAGCTTCGCTGGCGCGAAATCCGGCTGACAGTCAGCTGATCCTGCTCAAGAGCACGGTCGAGGAATTCGCCGGCGACAAGGCCGCCGCCTTCGCCACCCTGAACAACGCCCTGATCCGCCAGCCGAACGACGCCCTGCTGTTGCTGGCCGCCTCGCACATGGCCGGCGAGATCGGCCAGGCCGACGCCATGCTCGCTCACGCCCAGGCCGCCGAACGCCTGGTCCCGCAGGCCCCCCAGGTGCTGATCGCCCTGACCGAGGCTCATCTGGCGGTCGGCGATCCGGCCGCCGCGTCCCAAACCGCCGAACGCCTGAGGGCGATCGCGCCGCTGGATCAGCACGGCCTGGCCCTGCAGTCCACGGCCTGGCGACTGTCGGGCGATCCGCGCGGCGCGGTGCTGAACGACTATGAGGGCCTTGTGCGGGCCTACACCCTGCCGACCCCGGAGGGCTGGGACAGTCTGGACGCCTATCTGGGCGCCCTGCGCGCGCGGCTGGCCCAGCGGCACGACCTCAAGACCCACCCGCTGCAGCAGTCCCTGCGCGGGGGCAGCCAGGTTCCCTCTCTGCACCAGTCGCCCGACCCGCTGTTCCAGGCCTTCTTTGCCCAGGTCCGCAAGGTGGTGGCGCGTTACCTCGCCGACATCGGTCCCGGCGACGACCCGCTGCGCGTCAGGGCCGGCGGCGACTTCCGGGTCAGCGGCGGCTGGTCGGTGCGGCTGTCGCCCAACGGCTTTCACGCCGACCACGTGCACCCGCAGGGCTGGATCTCGTCGGCCTTCTATCTGGACCTGCCCAGCGGCGTGGCCGACGAGGACAGGCGCGAAGGCTGGATCAAGTTCGGCCAGCCCGGCTGCGTCACCCGACCGCCGCTGGAGCCCGAGCACGAGGTGCGGCCGCAGCCAGGAATGCTGGTGCTGTTCCCGTCCTACATGTGGCACGGCACCCGGGCCTTCACCTCACCCGAGCACCGCCTGACCATGGCGTTCGACGTGGTGCCGGCCTAGTTCTCAATCCGCTCTCCCCGGCGAAGGCCGGGGCCCAGATCGAACCCGGAAAGGTGTTGATCTGGCTGGATCAGAAGGCGCCTCATCCCCAAATTCTCAGGCTGTATCTGGGCCCCGGCCTTCGCCGGGGAGAGCGGGAATTGTCAGACCAGCCCGGTCACTGCCTTCGCCGCCGCGCTGCCCGGGAACACCCGGCCGTAGCGCAGCGAAGCGCCGGGATGACAAGATTTTGTGGACGAGGTCGGAGGCCGCGAAGCGGACCTTTCGACGGGCTGCACAGGGTGGAAGCCGGACGCACTGATCGAAACCCTCTCTCTTTGAGAGAGGGCGGGGCCCGCCGCCGTAGGCGGTGGGAGGGTGAGAGGTTTCGCCGTTGGCCGGAAAATCCCGATTCCTGTCGTTGAGCGCCCTGATGCTTCAGATCATGCTCGGTCATGGACAAGACCGCCATTGCCCGTCGCCTCCGCCGCAACCAGACCCTGGCCGAGAAGACGCTATGGACCCTCGTTCGCAATCGCCGACTGGGCGGGTTCAGGTTCCTGCGGCAGGTCGCTATAGACCGCGACTTCGCTGACTTCGTCTGCGAGGCGGGCAAGCTGATCGTGGAGCTGGACGGCGAGGCCCATCAAGGCCGCGAGGACTATGATGAACGGCGCACCCAGGCGCTGGAACTATACGGCTATGTTGTGATGAGGTTTCCCAACGCGCGGGTGCTGACCGACCCTGGCGGCGTATCAGATGACATCCTGGCGGTGCTTGGTTCGGAAGCGGTGAAACCTCTCACCCTCCCACCGCTGCGCGGCGGGCCCCGCCCTCTCTCAAAGAGAGAGGGTTGATTGAGTCCGACTAGGGGACGCGTAGCCACCAGCGCGGTTGCAGACTCCAGACGTTCAGATCGCGACCCCGAGCCCTTTTCGGTCCCGCTGAAACCACTCTGCGGGGAACGGAGATCGTCACACCAGCCCGGTCACCGCCTTCGCCTCGGCGCTGCCCGGGAACACCCGGCTGTCCAGCGCCGCGCGGTCGACGCCCATGTGGTCGCCCAGCAGGCCCTTGAACAGGCCGCGCATGTCCAGGGTGGGCGCCAGGTCGCGGTTCTCGAACAGCGCGGACTGGGAAAGCCCCGGCCAGTCGCCGATGATCCCGCCGGGCTTCAGCGCCCCGCCCAGCACCAGGGCCGTCGAGGCCGTGCCGTGGTCGGTGCCGCCGGTGCCGTTGGCGCGGGCGGTGCGGCCAAACTCGGTGACGGTGACCACCACCGTATTCTTCCACTCGTCGCCCAGGCCGGTGTTGAGGCCCGACAGCACCGAGTCCAGATAGGCCAGCCGGGTGTTGAGCTGGCCGACCTGGCCGGCATGGGTGTCCCAGCCGTCCAGCGCGATGGCGGCGATGCGCGGGCCGCCGTCCTGGACCATGAAGCCGGCCAGGGTCGCGCCCAGCTTGCGGGCCGCCTCGCGTCCCTCGCGTCCGCCCCGGCCGGCTGCCGCCGCCGGCGCCATCATGCCCGGTGCCGCCATGCCGTCCTTCTCGACCGGCGGCGCCATGGCGGTCATGGCGGCCTGGGCCATGCTCTCGGTCTCCAGGCCGCGCGCGAAGGCCGGCCCCATCAGGGGATCGCTCCTGTAGAGGTCCTGCAGCAGGGTCGGCAGGCGGGCGGTCTCGTCCACGCCCTTGCCCGGCGACCAGCTGGCCGCCTGGACCTTGCCGCGCAGGATCAGGGGCGTCGTCGCGCCCACATACAGACCCTCGGCCTTGCGCGAGGCGGGCAGGGTTTCCAGCGTTCGGTTCAGCCAGCCCGACGTGGTCGCATAGACCTGGGCCGAGCCGCTTTCCAGCACGTCCTGGGCTTCGAAATGCGAGCGGGCGCGGTCGGGCGTCGCCACGGCCGGCGCGATCCGGGCCTGACCCTTCATCGCCAGGGCATGGACCGAGGTCAGGGCCGGATGCAGACTGAACGTGCCGTCCAGCTTCAGCCCATCCTCGGGCTTGATGGAAATCCCGCGTCGCAGGTCCTCATAGTCCCGGTCGCCCACGGGCGGACTGACCGACAGGCCGTCCATGCCCCCGCGGCAGATCACGACGACCAGCTTGCGCCTGTCCAGGGCTGCGTCGGCGTCGGCCAGGGCCGGGCGGCCCAGGAAGGTGATCGACAGTCCCAGGCCGGCCGCCGAGGCCAGGGCGCGGCGACGGTTCATCAACGGGTGATCGGTCATCGGCGCTGGAACTCCGGACTCATCAGCAACAGGGCGACCGCTTCGCTGCGGGTCTCGGCCCGGGCGACAGCCTGGGCGCTCGGGGCGGTCAGGCGTGCGCCGAGGGCCGCGACGGCCGCCGCGTTGGGGTCCAGCCGGTCGGCGACCACGGCGGCGAAGGCCTGGCTCCATTGCAGGCGCTTGATCAGGCCGTCGGGCGAGCACCATTCGCCGGCCATGTCCGACCAGCCCTTGGGCGAGGGGGCCGAGAAGCCTCTCTGGCCCAGGCCGATCAGGGGCACGGTGATGCGCTCATAGGCCGAGGGCTCGGCGCCGATCAGCCGCCAGGCGGAGATCAGGAACTCGTAGGGCGTCTTGAACTTGGTCGCCGCCGGCTCCCACGCCTCGGGCGCTTCGACCAGGGTGCGGGCCAGGCGGTCCAGCCGCCCGCCGCTCTTGACGAAGCTCTGCTCCAGCCGCGCCACCAGGGCCGGCGGCGGATCGTCAGCGACGAAATGCCGGGCGATCTTGAAGGCGACATGCCGGGCCGTGGCGGGGTGGGCGGCCAGGTCCTTGAGCACCGCCAGACCCTGACCGATCTCGTCGTCCCTGTAGGTCTTGCCCAGGATGGTGCGGGCCCCGGGTTCGTGGATGTTGGCCCGGAACACGAACTGGCCGGCCCGGTCCTCGTCCTCGCGACCGACGCTGAGGCCGGTCAGGGCGCGGGCGAACTCGGTGACGTCGGCCTGGCTGTAGCCGGCCTCGATGCCGACGGTGTGCAGCTCCAGGATCTCCCGGGCCAGGTTCTCGTTCAGGCCGCGCCGCCCACTGCGGACCCCGGCCAAGCTGTCGGGACCGACCGACTGAGCCTGATCCAGATAGGTCAGCATGGCCGGATGGGTGCTGGAAGCCACCAGCAGGTCCTCGAAGCGACCGAAGGCGTAGGGGCGGATGACCTCCTGTTCGAAGGGCCCGACCATGGCGGCGGTGATCTCCTTGGTGCCCGAGACCGTGAAATGGTTGGCCCAGAACAGCGCCCAGCGCTCGCGAAAGCCGCTGGCCGTGCTCGCGCCCAGCTGAGCGCGGCTCAGAAAGTCGGCGGCGGCCTTCTCGCGAATGGCCTTGTTGGCCTGCTGCACGGCGACGTTTCGGGGCTCGCCGTCGTCCTTGGCCTCGCGGCGCAGCTCCTGATAGGCCCGCATGGCGATGAAGCGCTGGGCCGAGGTGTCGCCCCCCGGCTGCGGCTGGTCGGCGCCCCTGGGCGTGATCTGGCCGAGCAGGGATCCGCGCGGGTCCCTCATCGCGGCGGCGATGTCGCCCGGGCGGGCCCCCAGCCCAAAGCGGGTCACGGCCAGGGCCGCCATCATATCCTTGGAGGGCAGGGACAAACGCGCTCTCTCCTTGTGTCCGGGGCCTTGTGCCCGGGACCGTTCTTGACCATTCAACGCCCTGAAGGGGGCGATCCGTCGACCGTCCCGCACTATCGCCGCTCAGGGAGCCATTATCCGTGGCCGAGAAGACCCCGCCCATCGAAAAGCCACGCCGGTTCTACAAGGCGGCGACGGTTGGGCCCGTTGAGAGCGGTTTCGCCGTACTGCTGGACGGCCGCACTCCCAAATCGCCGGCCAAATCGCCTCTGGTTCTGCCCAGCCTGGCCCTGGCGCAGCGCGTGGCGGATGAGTGGGAGGCGCAGGACAAGGTCATTGATTCGACCATCATGCCCGCCACCCGCCTGGCCTTCACCGCCATCGACCGCATCTCCGAGACCCGCGCCGCCGTGGCCGTAGAGGTCGCCGCCTATGCGGGCTCGGACCTGCTGTGCTACCGCGCCGACCATCCCACGCCCCTGGTCGAGCGCCAGACCCGCGAGTGGCAACCGGTGCTGGACTGGGCCTACAGCGCTTTGGGCCTCCACTTCACGCCGGTGACGGGGATCATCCACACGCCGCAGCCCGCCCAGACCCTGGCCGACGTCGAGGCCCTGGCCCTGTCGATGGATGATTTCAGCCTGGCCGGCGTGGCCTATGCCTCGGGCCTTCTGGGCTCGACGGTGCTGGCCCTGGCTATCCGGGCCGGCGAACTGGACGGCCAGCGGGCCCTGGATCTGTCGCGTCTGGAAGAGACCTTCCAGGCCGATATCTGGGGGCAGGACGCCGAGGCGCGGCTGCGTGCCGATAATCTGGTCATCGAGGCCCTGGCCCTGGAGCGGTGGTTCGCCGCGCTGCGGGCATAACCGTCCGAATGCTGCACTGCCGTAAGGGCTGGCTTGCCAGTCCGGCCGCGCGGCTTTACCCCTCGTCCGATAAGGCGGCCCCACGGCTTGGGAGACCGCAGGAGCAGGGGAGCGCATCCGCGTGCAGCATATTCTCGAGGAACTGGATCGTCGTCGCGAGCAGGCCAAGGGCGGCGGCGGCGAAGCGCGGGTGGCATCACAGCACGCCAAGGGCAAGCTGACGGCGCGTGAACGCATCGATCTTCTCCTCGACGAAGGCAGCTTTGAGGAGTTCGACATGTTCGTCGAGCACCGCTGCGCCGACTTCGGCATGCAGGACCAGAAGATCCCCGGCGACGGCGTCGTCACCGGCTGGGGCACGATCAACGGCAAGGTCGTGTACGTCTTCTCCAAGGATTTCACGGTGTTCGGCGGTTCGCTGTCGGGCGCCCATGCCGCCAAGATCGTCAAGGTCCAGCGCCAGGCGATGAAGGTCGGCGCGCCGGTGATCGGCCTGTTCGACGCCGGCGGCGCGCGCATCCAGGAAGGCGTCGACAGCCTGGCCGGCTATGCCGATATCTTCATGGAGAATGTGCTGTCCTCGGGCGTGATCCCGCAGATCAGCGTGATCATGGGCCCCTGCGCCGGCGGCGACGTCTACAGCCCCGCCATGACCGACTTCATCTTCATGGTGAAGGACACCAGCTACATGTTCGTGACCGGTCCTGACGTGGTCAAGACCGTCACCAACGAGGTGGTCACCGCTGAGGAACTGGGCGGGGCCCGGGTGCATGCCGCCAAGTCGGGCGTGGCCGAGGGCGCGTTCGAGAACGACCTGGAGGCCATGACCCAGGTGCGCCGCCTGGTTGATTTCCTGCCCAGCTCCAACCGCGAACCGGCCCCGGAGCGGATGAGCTTCGATGAGCCGCTGCGCGAGGAGATGAGCCTGGACACCCTGATCCCCAGCGATCCGGGCAAGCCCTACGACATGAAGGAGCTGATCCTCAAGATCGTCGATGAAGCCGATTTCTTCGAGATTTCGAGCGAGTGGGCCAAGAACATCATCTGCGGTTTCGCCCGCATGGACGGCGAGAGCGTCGGCATCGTCGCCAACCAGCCTCAGGTGCTGGCCGGCGTGCTGGACATCGATAGCAGCCGCAAGGCCGCGCGCTTCGTGCGCTTCTGCGACGCCTTCAACATCCCGATTGTCACCCTGGTCGATGTTCCGGGCTTCATGCCGGGCACCAAGCAGGAATATGGCGGCCTGATCAAACACGGCGCCAAGCTCCTGTTTGCCTATGCCGAGGCCACGGTGCCCAAGATCACGGTCATCACCCGCAAGGCCTATGGCGGGGCCTATGACGTGATGAGCTCCAAGCACCTGCGCGGCGACCTCAACTATGCCTGGCCGACCGCCGAGATCGCGGTGATGGGCGCCAAGGGGGCGGTCGAGATCATCTTCCGCGCCGAGGCCAAGGATCCCGTCGCCCTGGCCGCCCGCGAAGCCGAATACAAGGCCGCCTTCGCCAACACGTTCGTGGCCGCCTCGCGCGGCTATATCGACGACGTGATCATGCCGCACGGCACCCGTCGCCGCATCGTCCGGGGGCTCAAGAGCCTGAAGGGCAAGGAACTGACCAACCCCTGGAAGAAGCACGACAACATCCCGCTGTAGGAGGGGGGTGGGGGCTGCCGACGCCGCAGGCCCCCTCCTGACCTGCTGCGCAGGTCGTCCTCCCCCTTTCAGGGGGAAGATGAAACGTGCCGACCTCATCTTCCCCCTCCGGGGGAAGACGGCTGCGACGCAGCCCGTAGGGGGCAAGTGCGGGGATAAGCTGCGAGCAATCCCCTGGGCTTTCGGGAAAAAGCTTAGCCTGATCAACGCCCTGCAAATAAAGCGAGCGCGCCTGTCAGACGCGCTCAAACCTCCCGTATTCTTGTCCCACCTCGTCGCGAGGAAAGGGCGCAAGGCCAGCGACCATTGCGGCGGCGGGGGGTGATCGAGCGGGGCTTGGGTCGAGGGGGATACTCGACCGGTCCGGGGACCTGGTTGCTGGCCAGACCCGCCCGCCGTCGGCGTGGTTGAAGGCAAAAGGGCGTGTCTGGCTGAAAGCCCGTCCTCTTCGACCGCCGGAGTGCGCTGGAAACGGCGCGGTCCGGGTCCCGGTAAGGCCTGAAGAGGGCCACCCGACGGGAGGCTGACGGAAAACGGTCACGCGGGGCGGACGGCTTCGTCGAAACGGTAATCTCTATCTCTCATCCGGACGTGGTCCTGACGCTCCGCGACCCTTTTCATAGCTCAGCGAGTGATCGCGTGAGGTCGCGAAGCCGTGTCCGCCGAGTAGATGCTCCCCCTCTGGGGGAGCTGTCGCGGAGCGACTGAGGGGGCCATCACCGCCATCTCAGAGCGAGGCCCCTCCGGCCCTCCGGGCCACTTCCCCCAGAGGAGGAGGATCCATCTAAAGATCAAACCGCACCCCCTGGGCCAGGGGCAGGGCGCCGGAATAGTTCACCGTCGCGGTCTGGCGGCGCATGTACTGCTTCCAGCTGTCGGAGCCGCTTTCGCGACCGCCGCCGGTTTCCTTCTCGCCGCCGAACGCGCCGCCGATCTCGGCGCCCGAGGGGCCGATATTGATGTTGGCGATGCCGCAGTCGCTGCCGGCGGCCGACAGGAAGGCCTCGGCTTCGCGCACATCATTGGTCATCACGCAGGAGGACAGGCCCTGGGGCACATCGTTCTGGAGCGCCACGGCCTCGTCGAAGTCGCGATAGGGCACGACGTGCAGCAGGGGCGCGAAGGTCTCGCGCTGCATGCCGGGGCTGGGGGCGGGCAGGCGGGCCAGGGCCGGGCGCACATAGAAGGCTTCCGGATGCTCGTCGATCAGCAGGCGCTCGCCGCCGCTGACGGTTCCGCCTTCAGCCCGGGCCTGATCCATGGCGGCGACGAAGGCCTCATAGGCGGCACGATCGTGCAGCGGACCCAGCAGCACGCCCTCCCGGCGCGGATCACCGACCGGCAGGCGGGAGAAGGCGCTCTCGACCGCGTCGGCGACCTTGTCGACCAGGCTCTCGTGGACAATCAGGCGGCGCAAGGACGTGCAGCGCTGGCCCGCCGTGCCGGCCGCCGAAAAGACGATGGCGCGGACGGCCAGCGACAGGTCGGCGCTGGGCGTGACGATCATGGCGTTGTTGCCGCCCAGCTCAAGGATCGAGCGGCCAAAGCGTCCGGCGACGATCGGGGCCACGGCCTGGCCCATGCGGGTGGAGCCGGTGGCGCTGACCAGCGCAATGGCCGGATCGCGCACCAGCCGCTCGCCGGCATCGCGGCCGCCGAGCACGACGCAGCACAGGCCCTGCGGCGCGTCGCCGAAGCGGGCGATGGCGCGCTCCAGAATGGCGTGGGTGGCGATGGCGGTCAGCGGCGTCTTTTCCGACGGCTTCCAGATCACCGGATTGCCGCACACCAGCGCCAGGGCCGCGTTCCAGGCCCAGACCGCGACCGGGAAGTTGAAGGCGCTGATCACGACGACGGGACCCAGCGGATGCCAGGTCTCGCGCATGGCGTGGCCGGGACGCTCCGAGGCGATGGTCAGGCCGTAGAGCTGGCGCGACAGGCCCACGGCGAAGTCGCAGATGTCGATCATTTCCTGGACCTCGCCGGCCGCCTCCGAGGCGATCTTGCCGGCTTCCAGGGTGACGATGACGGCCAGCTGATCCTTGGCGGCGCGCAGTTCCTCGCCCAGCAGGCGGACCAGCTCGCCGCGACGCGGGGCGGGGACGCTGCGCCACTCACGGAAGGCTTTGGCGGCGGCCGAGACCTTGGCGTCTATGGTCCTGGCGTCGTCATAGGCGACCTGGGTCAGGGTCGAGCCATCAAGGGGGCAGCGCACAGCCACGCCGCCGTCGGCGGGCAGGCCGGTGACGCCCAGATCGGCCAGAACGGCGCGGGCATGGGCGGCGGGGGTGGGGACGGACTGGGTCATGACCGTGGAAAACGCCGACATGGCCTTCGGGTCAAGTGGGGCCTGCTTGACGCCTCCGACGGGCGCCTTCAAATGATCCGCCCACAATGGGGTGATTGTGACGGCAGCGACCCGCCTATGGACGATAACGCCGTCTATGTTCAGCGCCTTGAGGCCCTGCGGGCCGGTGTCGACCGACGCCTTGGCGAGCTGGCGCCCAGGGTCGGCGCGGCGCCGGAGCGCCTCGTCGAGGCCGTGCGCTACGCCTTGCTGGCGCCCGGAAAACGCTTCCGGCCGATGCTGACCCTGTTGTCCGCCGCCCAGTTCGGGGCGGACGAGGGCGCGGCCCTGGATACGGCCTGCGCCTTCGAGATGGTCCACGCCGCGTCGCTGATTCTGGACGACCTGCCGTCGATGGACGACGCCGGCCTGCGCCGGGGCCTGCCGACCATCCACCGGGCCTTTGACGAGGCGACCGCCGTTCTGGCCGGGGTCGGCCTGCTCAATCAGGCCTATGCCGTGGTCGCCGCCGATGCAGGGCTGGACAGCGCGCTGCGGGCCGAGATCGCCGGGCGGATCGCCGACTCGGTCGGCTTTTGCGGCCTGATCGCCGGTCAGGCGCGGGACCTGTTCGACCGCGATCGACTGCGCGATCTTCCGGCGCTCGACCGCCTCAATCACGAAAAGACCGGCGTGCTGATCATGGCCGCTGCCCAGTCGGGCGCCCGGATCGCCGGAGCCCCCGCTGAAGCCGTCGCGGCGATGGGCGAATTTGGCCGGCGCATGGGTCTGGCCTTCCAGATCCGTGACGACCTGATCGACGCCGAGGGCTCGCTCGAGGGGGCCGGCAAGGATGTGGGCAAGGACGCCGAGATGACCACGGCCGTCTCGCTGCTGGGGATCACCGGCGCCCGGGCCGCCATGGAGGCCCACCTGACGGCGGGTCGGGCGGCGCTGGACGCTGTGGGTGGCTGCGACCTCGTGGCCGGCTATGTCGGGCGCCTCTTCGCCGGACGCAAGGCGGCGGCTTGACCGTGTCGCCCATTCTGACGGTGTCGGGCGTGACCCACGCCTATGGCGACAGGTCCGTGCTTCAGGGCGTCGACCTGACCCTGTCGCCCGGCGAGATCTACGCCCTGCTGGGTCCCAACGGGGCCGGCAAGACCACCTTGATCAAGAGCATCTGCGGCCGCTTTCGCCCCGACGGCGGCGAGGTTCGGCTGAACGGCCAGGACCCGGCGCGGGTCAGCGCGGCGCGGGCCAGCCTGGGCCTGGTGCCGCAGGAGATCGCCCTCTACGCTCACCTGACCGTCGCCGAAAACCTGGCGGTGTTTGCAAGCCTGGCCCAGGCACCGCGCCGGACCATCCCGGCCGCCGTGCAGCGGGCCATGGAACTGACCCGCACCGTCGATCGCGCCCATGTGCCGGTGCGCCACCTGTCGGGCGGCTATCAGCGCCGCGCCAATATCGCTGCCGCCATCGTCCATCAGCCGGCCCTGCTGATTCTCGACGAGCCCACGGTGGGCGTCGACATCGACGCCCGCGAGGCGCTGGACGCGGTGATCCGCGGCTTGCGCGACCTTGGCGTGGCGGTGCTGCTGACCACCCACGACCTGGAACAGGCCGGCGCCCTGGCCGACCGTGTCGGCTTCCTGCGTGAAGGCTGTCTGGTGCTGGAAGGCCAGCCCCGGACCCTGATCGCCGAGGCCTTCGGCGCCCAGATGGAGGTGCTGGTCGAACTGTCCGGCGAGCCCGACGCCGCCGGCGAGACGCTGCTTTTGGCCGAAGGCCTGGCCAGGACCGCCCATCGCGGCAGACTGTGGACCCGCCTTGACGGCGATGGCTACGCCGCCGCCGGCCGGCTGGACAAGCGGCTGCGCAAGGCTGGGCTGATCCCGCGCGAGATCCGGGTCCGCGAGCCGTCGCTGCAGAACCTGTTCAGCCTGGTGGCCGAGCGGAAGCTGGCCGCATGATCCGCCTTGAGATGACGCTGGCCATGGTGCGGGTGATGGCGCTGGAGCTGTGGCGCGACCGCGCAGCTTTGGTCATGACCTTCCTGCTGCCGCCGCTGGTGTTCCTGATTTTCAGCTCGGTGTTCGCCGGGGCGACCGGCGAGGACATCAAGCCCAAGCTGGCCATGGTCGATCTCGCGCATACCGAGACCTCGGGCCGGGTCGCCGGGGCCCTGCTGGCCAGTTCCGAGATCCGCGCCGAGGCGACGACACCCGCCACGATCGAGGCGGTGCGGGCGCTGGTGAAATCGGGTCAGGCCGATGTGGGTCTGGTCATCCGCGCCGATCCGGCCGCGCCGGGCCGGCCGTTCCTGATCATTGCCGATCCCGGCCGCGCCGTGGCTGCGCCCCTGACCCAGGCCCGGGTGCAACTGGCCATGGCCCGCGCCGCGCCCGACGCCGCCCTGCGCCGCAGCGTCGACCAGTTGTCCCCCGCTCTGGGGGCCCTGACGCCGGCCCAGACTGCGCGCCTCGCCGCCGCCGCCGCCGCGCTGAAGGCCAAACCGCCCGCTGTCACCGGCGGCGATCTGTTCGACCGCGAGGACCTGCTGGGCGCGAAGAAAGGCGGGGCGACCATCGCCTATTACGCCGGCGCCGTGATGATCCTGTTCGCCCTGTTCTCGGCCATGCAGGGGGCGCTGGGCCTAATGGAAGAGCGGCGCACGGGCGTCGCCGACCGTCTGCTGGCAGGGGTCGCGGGCATGGGGCCGGTGGTGACTGGAAAGTTCGTCTTCCTGGTCGGGCAGGGGATCGTCCAGGCCGTGGCGATCTTCGCGACCGCCCAGATCGTCTACGGCGTGGCGGTGGTCGAGCATTTCGGCCTGTGGCTGCCGACCACCCTGGCGGCCTCGGTCTGCGCGGCGGGGCTGGCCCTTGGGCTGGTCTCGATCTGCCGGACGCGCGAACAGGCCCAGATGCTGTCGACCTTCGTGATCCTGGTTCTGGCCGCGATCGGCGGCAGCATGGTGCCGCGCTTCCTGATGCCGGCCTGGCTGCAGACCGTCGGCTGGTTCACGCCGCATGCCTGGGTGATTGACGCCTATCAAGGCGTCCTCTGGCGCGACGCGTCGGTGTCGCAGGTGTATAAGGCTTGGGGCGTGCTGACCGCCGCCGGCCTGGCCGGTCTGGCGCTGGCCCAGACCCTGGCGCGACTGTCGCGTCGATAGGACCCGTGATGACGACCCTGGCGCTTGATATCGTGCTGTTCCTGGCGGCCTTCGCCTTCATGGAAGGCTTTGCCTGGGTGACCCATCGCTATGTCATGCACGGCTTCATGTGGGTCTGGCACAAGTCGCACCACGAGCCGCGCGAGGGGCTGTTCGAGCTCAACGACCTGTTTGCTGTGGTGTTCGCCGCGCCCGCCATTGTGGCGATCTATTTCGGCGTCAACGGCACGCCGTGGCTGCTGCCGGTGGGCCTCGGGATCACCGCCTACGGCTTCATGTACTTCGTGTTCCACGACGGCATGGTTCACCGGCGCTTCAAGACGCCGTTCGGCAAGTCAGCCTTCTGGAAACGCGCCATCCAGGCCCATCGCATCCACCACGCCGTCCACACCAAGCACGGTGCGGTGTCGTTCGGCTTCCTGTGGGCCAAGCCGGTACGGGAACTTAAGGCCGAGCTGAAGTCGAGGGGCGTCGAGGCCTAGATCTTCGACCACATGTCGGGCCGCGCCGGCGGCTGGATCAGTCGATCAAACAGGGCCGAACGCAGGGCGATGACGCCGCCCTCAAGCGCTCGCCAGGCCTTCATCCGGCCGCTGACCACGACCCGCTCGTCCCAGGCCTTGTCGCCGACCTTGACCACGTCCAGCCCGATCTGCCGATAGACGCCCCGCGCCGCCGCGATGGCCCAGGCGCAGCGGACCGGCAGGTCGCGAAGACCCCAGCGGGCCGAGGCGTAATAGGGCTCGGCTGCGTCGACGAGGCGTTTGGCCATCACCGCCACCGCGCCCCGATGGGCTGGATCGGCGACCGCCGTTTCTGGCACGCCTAGCTCCGCCAGCCAGGCGCGCGGCACGTAGATCCGGTCGTTGCGGGCATCCTCGACGATGTCGCGGGCGATGTTGGTCAGCTGAAAGGCCAGGCCCAGATCCTGGGCGCGGCGCAAGGTCGCCAGGGCGTCGGGCTTCGTGCCCATGACGAGGGCCATCATCGTGCCGACCACGCCCGCGACGCCCCAGCAATAGTCGAGCAGCTCGTCCAGCGTCTGATAGCGGCGGCCTTCGACGTCCATGGCGAAGCCGTCGATCATGTCGAGGGCGTAGCGCTCGGGGATCTGACGGCGCCGGGCCACGGTCTGGAAGGCGGCGAACTGCGGATCGGCGGGGGGCTCGCCGGCCAGGGCGGCGCGGGTCTGGGCGTACAGCGCGGCGAGGCGGGCCGGAGCGTCCTCGACAGGGTTCATCCCGTGACCCAGGGTCTGGCCGTCGATCACGTCGTCACAGTGCCGACACCAGGCGTAGAGCATCTCGGCGTCGGCCCGGGTTTCGGGGTCGAACAGAGCGGCGGCGGCGGCGAAGCTCTTGCTGCCCTTCTGGATCGCCTCGCGGCTCTGAACCTCTAGGTCACTCACGCGGTTTGCGTTTGGAAGTCGTCGATCATCAGCCCGGCCGTGGCCTTGGCCGAGCCGACGACGCCAGGAATGCCTGCGCCCGGATGGGTGCCGGCCCCTACGAAATAGAGGTTGGGAATAACGTCGTCGCGGTTGTGGGTGCGGAAGAAGGCGCTCTGGGTGAGCAGCGGCTCCAGCGAGAAGGCCGCGCCGTTCCAGGCATTGAGCTCGGTGGTGAAATCGTCCGGCGTGAAGATCCGGCTTGTCACCAGATCCCGCGAGAGGTTGGGGATGTAGCGCTCTTCCAGATAGTTCAGAATCCGGTCGCGATAGCCTGGCCCTTCCTTGGACCAGTCGATCTTGGCGGTTTCCAAATTGGGCACCACCGACAGGACATAGAAGCTGGTGCAGCCGGGAGGGGCCATCCCGGGGTCGGTGGCGCAAGGCGAGTGCAGATAGAGCGAGAAGTCGTCGGACAGGGCGTCCTTGTTATAGATATCGCCGATCAACTCGCGAAAACGCGGGCCAAAGCAGATGGTGTGATGGCGGATCTCTGGATGCTCGGCCTTGAGCCCAAAATAGATCACGAACAGCGAGGGGCTCCAGCGCTTGTTCTCCAGAGCCTTGCCGACCTTCTTGCCGCGCGGATCGTCGACCAGAAGCTCGCGATAGGTGTGCATGACGTCGGCATTGGAAGCGACGGTGTCGAAGGCTTCGAAGGCGCCGTCGTGATTGATCACGCCGGTGACGCGGCCATCGCGGGTGGTGATCTTCTGGACGGGAGCATTGAGCCGGATCGTGCCCCCCAGATCCTCAAGCAGCCGAACCAGGCCCCGGATCAGCGCGCCGGTGCCGCCACGCGGAAACCAGACGCCGCCGCGGCGCTCGAGCGCGTGGATCAGGGCGTAGATCGACGAAGTAGCGAAGGGGCTGCCGCCGACCAGCAGGCTGTGGAACGACAGAGCCTGGCGGACATGTTCGTCCTTCACGAACGACGAGACCTTGTCATAGACGCTGCGCCAGGCCTGCAGCTTCATCAGGGCCGGGGCAGATGAAATCATGCTGCGGATGTCGAGGAACGGCACGGCGCCCAGCTCGACATAGCCCTTTTGATAGAGCGCCTCGGAATAGGCGTGGAACCTGCGATAGCCCTCGACATCGGCCGGGTTGCGGGCACCGATCTGTCGGTCCAGCTCAGCCTGGTCATTGACGTAGTCAAAGACGTCGCCGTCTTCCCAGACCAGCCGGTAGAACGGGTCGACCGGCAGCAGCTCGACATAGTCCTCGATCTTGCGACCGCTGATCGTGAACAGCTCCTTGAGACAGCCGGGATCGGTGATCACGGTCGGGCCGGCGTCGAAGATAAAACCTTCGTCCTCCCAGACGTAAGCGCGGCCACCGGGCTTGTCGCGACTTTCGATCACGGTGACGTCGAAGCCGGAGGACTGCAGGCGGATGGCCAGGGACAGACCGCCGAAGCCGGAGCCGATAACGGCCGCGCGCGGCTTTGGAACACTCATGCTTTGTCCTCAATCACTGAGCTCTCGCCCAGATACCCCAGGGCGGCGACGATAGGTACGGGCGGTTTGCCCATCAGGACGCGGGCCTGATCAAAAGGAGTCAGACGCGCCGCGTAGAAGCGCTGGATCAACGGGGCGCCCAGACGGTAGAAGCGCTCCAGAACCTTGTAGCGCTGGTCCGGCGCGCAGGCCCTGAACAGCATGCGATTGAGCAGACGGAAGAACCGTCGGCGGCGCCACGCCGCTTTGGAGTGGGCCTCGGCGCAGGCGCGGACGTGGGCGCTGGTGATGTGGGGCAGGGCGGCGATCTGTTCCGCCAGCCTGGCGGCGTCTGGCAAGGAATAGCCAGTGGTCGGCTGGAAGAGCGCCGCGCGCAGACCCACCTCCGCGACCTGGGCGCGGGCCTCGCGCCAATAGGCGTCGATGTCGCCCGCCAGGGCGATGGGCAAGACGCCATGTTCCTCGCGCTCGACCTTGGCGATGGTCCAGCCCTGCTGGGCGGCATAGGCGGCTATGGCGGCGCGAACATCGGCATGGTCGAGCGCGTCACCGTCGCTGTATCGGGTGTCCTCGATCAACAGGCGGGTGGAGTCGAGAGGCAGGACATAGAGGAAACGATAGCCGTCCAGTTGCGGGACGGTGGCGTCCATGACGATAGGACGCGTCAAACCATGGGGCGCTGACAGGCGTACCCCCTGGCCCAAGAACTTCTGCCAACCCAGCACAAGACTGCGACTGCGGCGCGGACCGCGCCCGTCGATGACTGTGGCGGCGGTGATGCGGCGACCGTCCGACAGGGTGACCTGATGGGGCGACACATCCGAAACCGTCGCGCCCAGCCAGACGTCATCGCCCAGGGCGGCCGAGACAGCCTCGTGGAGGCGCTGAGAGGTGATGGCCAGATAGGCCGTGTCCAGGGCGCGCCGATGGGTTGGAAAGCGAACCTCGTAACCCGACCAGCGATGCACGATCAGCGGTCGCAGCCAGCCACCGATCGCGGGGCTGACATCGGTCTCAAAGTGACACCAGGTATGTTCGCCGCCGATCCGCTTGTCGCGCTCAAGCAGGATCACGCGCAGGTCGGGACGCAGGGCCCTCAAGCGCAGCGCGATCAGGCCATTGGCCAATCCGCCGCCCACGAGGACGACGTCTGCTCTGTAGGTTGAAGACGTGGACGCCATGCTGGAGCGTCTAACATGATTGTGCGGTCGCCACGCCAGCGTTGCGCCCATCAAAATGACCGGCTAGGCACGGCGAACTGGAGCGTGGCAGCCGAAAGCGTGAGCGGTTTCGGCGCCTGCCACGCTCCGCATGTTTGGTTTGGAGCCTCTAGCCAAGGCTAAAGGCTCCGGGAGGCGCCCATGTCTGAGGCCAGGATCATTGATGGCAAGGCCTTCGCGGCCGACCTGCGCGAGCGGGTGGCTGAGGATGTGAAGGCCTTGAAAGCCGATCACGGCGTGACGCCGGGCCTGGCCGTGGTGCTGGTGGGCGAGGATCCTGCCAGCCAGGTCTATGTTCGCAACAAGGGTGAGCAGACCCTTGCGGCGGGCATGTATTCGGAGACCCATCGTCTGCCGGCCGACGTCAGCCAGCACGCGCTTCTGGCTCTGGTCGGCAAACTGAACGCCGATCCGGCGATCCACGGTATTCTCGTACAGTTTCCAGTGCCCGATCACCTCAAGCAGACGGATATCGTCGCGGCGATATCGCCGGACAAGGACGTCGATGGCCTGACCGTCACCAATGCCGGTCGGCTGGCCAGCGGCCTCCCGGCCCTCACGCCTTGTACCCCGCTGGGATGCATGATGTTGCTGAAGGACGTGCTGGGCGATCTGCGCGGCAAGTCGGCGGTCGTGATCGGCCGGTCCAACCTGATGGGCAAGCCGATGGCCCAGATGCTGCTGGCAGCCGACTGCACCGTCACCATCGCCCATTCGCGCAGCGTGGATCTGCCCGGCATCGTGCGTCAGGCCGATATCGTCGTGGCCGCTGTGGGTCGTGCCGAGATGGTCAAGGGTGACTGGATCAAGCCGGGCGCGGTGGTCATTGATGTCGGCATCAGCCGCTTTCCCTCCCGCGATCCGGTCGCGGCCGCTGCGGGCAAGACCCGGCTGGTCGGCGATGTCGCTTTCGACGAGGTCAAAGCAGTGGCTGGCGCCGTCACACCGGTGCCGGGCGGGGTGGGGCCAATGACCATCGCCTGCCTGCTGGCCAACACCGTTACGGCCGCCAAACGACTGCACGGGATTGACGCCTGATGCGCGCCGCTTGGTTCCTGATGCTCGCGGTCTTGTCTCTGACCGCTTGCGGCGAGACGATTCCGCCGGCTCCGACGCCGGAGCAGGCCCTGCTGCTAAAGCCGACCGACGCCAAGCTGGCGGGGCTGTACGAGACGTCTTGCAAGGCCTGCCATGCCATGCCGGGAACGGGCGCGCCCCTGGTGCAGGATCGCGCCGCCTGGGACCCGCGCTGGAAGCAGGGCGAGGCCATGCTGCTTGACCATACCATCCAGGGCTTCAAGGCCATGCCGGCCTCAGGTCAGTGCGTGGCTTGCGCGCCGGCTGATTTCCAGGGCCTGATACGATTTATGGCGGGGCGCGAAGACCCCGCTTAAGGGGGGAAACGCATGATCTCGAGACGAGGCGCTCTGGTCGCGGGCGGTACGGGCGTTGCGGTGGTCGCCACCGGCGGCGCGGGTTATGTGGTCGCCACCCATGAAAAGCCTGAGCCGCTGGCTCCAGCCTCCGTCAATGCTGACGGCAAGCTGCTGTGGCGCAACTGGTCCGGGGTGCAGACCGCCTATCCCTCGGCTCGCCTCGCACCGAAGGATGAAGCCGAACTGGCCCTGATGCTCAAGACCGCCGCCGCGCCGATTCGGCCGGTGGGGGCGGGGCACTCCTTCACAGCCCTTGCGCCGACCAGCGGAGCGCTGGTGTCACTGGACGCCATGTCCGGCGTGGTCGGCTGGGAGGGTGACGAGGCCGTGGTCCTCGCTGGCACTCGACTTGGCGCGCTCGGCCCTGTCCTGGCGGCCAAGGGGCGGGCCATGGCCAATCTGCCCGATATCAACAAGCAGTCCCTGGCCGGCGCCCTGGCCACGGCCACGCATGGCACAGGCGTAAAGCTCCAGGCCCTGCATGGTGACGTCACGGCCTTGCGCCTGGTGACGCCGAGCGGGCGTGTGATCGACTGCGACGCCGCCCGTGAGCCTGAGATCTTCCAGGCCGCCAAGGTGTCTCTGGGCGCGCTGGGCGTAATCTCTCAGGTCAGGCTGAAGACTATTCCCAATCGCCGCGTGCGTCGCCGCGTCTGGGTCGAGCCGTTTGGCGACGCCCTGGCCAAGGCGGAGGCGCGTTGGGCGGCGCACCGCAATTTCGAGTTCTACGCGGTGCCGTTTACGGGGCTGGCCGTAGGCATCAGCCATGACGAGACCGACGATCCGGCTGAGGCAAGGGGCCCCGATCAGGACACCGCATTCCTTGACGCCCTCAAGGGCTTGCGAAACCTGCTCGGCTTTTCGAGCCCATTGCGCAAGGCGGCTGCCAAGGCCCTGCTGGCCGGCGCGAAACCCGAGACTGCGGTCGATGAAGGCTGGAAGCTCCTCTCCACCGAGCGGCCTGTTCGCTTCAACGAGATGGAATTCCATCTACCGGTCGAGGTCCAGCTCAAGGCTCTCGAAGAGGTGGTCGCGGCCATCGAGAAGGAGCGTCCCGATGTCTTCTTCCCGATCGAGGTTCGCCGTATCGCCGCCGACGATGCGTGGCTGTCGCCGTTCCACGGCGGACCGCGCGGGTCGATCGCCGTGCATACCCACTACAAGGATGACTTCGCGTTCCTTTACGACCTGATCGAGCCGATCTTCCGCCGCCATGGCGGCAGGCCGCACTGGGGCAAGCTGCACAATCTGCGCGGTCAGCACTTGGCGGCGCTGTATCCGCGCTGGCGCGATTTCCTCAAGGTGCGGGCCGAACTTGATCCGGGGGGACGGATGCTCAATCCGTATCTGAAGGGGCTGTTCGGATTGATCTGAGGCGCTCAGGCCTTCAGATATTCCGTGACCCGGCCTTCGAGTTCTTCGGCGAGGGCCTTGCCGACGGGGTGCGTGTCGACCTTGATGTCGCCGCGTACCGCCGCCTTGATGGCGTCGATATGGGCGTCGACCAGGAACATCGGCGCAGACAGTCGCGTCTCGGGCTCGTCGATCAGCTTGCACAGCGAGGCGGCCATGCGGGTGATCAGCGGGAATTCGTAGGTGGCACCCAGACCCTTAAGGTCGTGAGCACGAAGATACAGGGTCTCGACCGTGATGGCGGTCAGGCCCTCTGTCTTGACGTCCTGTCGGGCGGCCTCGAGCTTGGTGATTTCGTCCTGCAGCCACTGGGCGAAATTGCCGGACAAGCTCTTGAGCGCAGCTTCGGCCTTGGCGATCGCTGCCATGTCGATGCCGCCGCGTCCGCCTACCTTAAGCTTTAGCATGTTAGGCACCTGGATCACTTCGGCGGTGGGCTTAGTTGTCAAGATCGCCTCCCCGGCGGCGGATATTTCGAGTGCTTTATCATAGCAGGCGTTAACAACGAATGAGACGTGCGTTTCTCTGCGGCGCAACGTCTCAGGCGGAGAACTGTTCTGCGAGTACGCGTTCGTCAAGGCTGCGACCGGCGTCGAACAGCATCGCCAGGCTGGTGCCGCGGTCTTCAGAGATATGGACTTCGAGCACGTCGCGAACCTCGAAGTTATCGGCGACAGCGCTGACCGGGCGCTTGTCAGCTTCGATGATCTCGAAGGTAATGCGCGCCAAGCGCGGCAGTAAGGCCCCGCGCCACCGTCGGGGACGGAAGGCACTGATCGGCGTGAGCGCCAGGACCTGACCGCCGATAGGAATGATCGGTCCGTGAGCCGAGAGGTTATAGGCTGTTGACCCCGCTGGTGTGGCGATCAGGGCACCGTCGCAGACCAGTTCGCTCATCCGCACCTTGCCGTCGATCGAGATGCGCAGCTTGGCGGTCTGGCGGGTCTGGCGCAGCAGTGAGACCTCGTTGATCGCCAGGGCGCGGTGGTTGCGACGGTGGGAGTCGATTGCGGTCATGGCCAGAGGGTGGATTACGGCGCGCTCGGCGGCGTTGATCCGCTCCAGCAGGCCATCCTCGCTATATTCGTTCATCAGGAAGCCGACCGAGCCGCGGTTCATGCCGTAGATCGGTGTCTGGCTGGCAATGGCGCCGTGCAGGGTTTCCAGCATGAAGCCGTCGCCGCCGAGAGCCACGATCACCTGAGCCGACTCCTCGCCGACGTCGCCGTAACGGGCGATCAGGCGATCTCGCGCCTCCTCGGCCTCGGGGCGATCACTGGCCTTGAATGTCAGGCGAGTCAGGAAGGGTTGTGGCTGGTACATCGCGCCCAAGAGGCGCGAAGCCTCCCGGCTTGTCAAACCGCGCCGACGGCCTGTCGGAAAGCCATTCCGGCGATGTCAGGCGTGAACGGGCCAAAGGCGCTGCCGGCGCGTCTGGCGCCTTCGTCGCCGCCGCCGGGGCGGCCGCCGTTCAGCTGGCGCACATGTTCCAGGATGGTCGGAAACACGCTGCGATCGATTCCGACCGCCGAGCAGGCCAGGGCCAGAAGTTCAGGGCGATTGCTATCGATGGCGCGGCGGATCTGGGGGGATTCGAAGCGGCCCAGACGCGCAAGGGCCGTGACGAACAACGTCAGGCGCCCTTCGCGCAGCACCCGCAGCAGGTAGCCGGGCCGCAGCTGTCCGGCAGCGTCGAGCTTTTCGACCAGTGAGCGCTCCATTTCCGCGCGATCTTCGTCCGACTCGACCCCCCCGTCCTGGGCTGGGCTATCGCCGCGATGGGCAGCCCGGAGGGTTTGGTCGAGGGCGAGCGCAATCGTTTCGGGATCGAGATGGAAGCGGCTCGTAAGGGCGTCGCGCAAGGCGCTTCCGACCCACAGATAAAGCTGTTCAGCCAATTCGGCGGAAAGCAGCGGATGACGCGCCAGCGGAGACCGCAGGGCGACGACGTCCTTGGCGCGCCCGACAAGGCGACGCAGACTGTCGGGCGAGAGCTCGGCGGTATCATTGCTGGCCAGGGCCGTCAGCACGGCGTGCTCGTCGCGGGCCAGAATGGCTTCGACCACAGAAGCCGACAGGCGCGGGCGGCGCGCGACCTCGATCTGGTGCTCCAGAGTGGCCTGCACCATTAGACGGATCAGGTCGTGATCCTGCAGCACCTGACTGCGCGCGATAATTGGGCGGGCGATCTCGATCTCGTCGAGCGCCAGGATGTTGATGAGGGCCGACGGCGCCCAGGGAGCGTCGGCCAGACGTTCAGACAGGCGCTGGCGAATGTCGCGCTCGGCTTCGACGACCAGAGTCATGAAGATGGAATCGAGCAGGCGCTGGATATCGGGATCGGTTGGGGCACCGGCGGACTGGCCAGCTTCGCAAAGCTCAATGATGCCAGTGAGCAGCCGTTCACGATCGCCCGGATCGCGGCTGCGCGCCAGTGTCAGAAGCTTGGCGGTTTGGACGGCTTGGATGACCAGCCTCCTCGAATCCCGAATTGTGTGAGGATGACCTTGCTGTCAGCAAATGAAAACATGCTTAAACAGGGCGGCTCGACAATCGATCAAGACAGCGGCGAGTTGTCACGGGTGAAGCTTGAGGGCGGGAGGCGCGAGCATGTCGAGACAACTGATTCTGGCCCTGGACCAGGGCACAACCAGCACCCGTGCGATCTTGTTCGATGCGACAGGCGGTGCCTTGGCCGATGCAACGCGGCCTTTGCGGCAGAGCTACCCTGCCGACGGCTGGGTGGAGCACGACGCCGAGGAGATCTTCGCGGCCTGCGTGGCTGTGATGAGAGAGGCCATGGAGACGTCCGGTCGCGATGTCGCCGACGTCGTCGCCATTGGCGTGACCAACCAGCGCGAGACTGTGGTGGTCTGGGACAAGGCGACGGGGCGACCGATCCATCCGGCCATCGTCTGGCAGGACCGGCGCACGGCCGACGCGTGCGACAGACTGCGCGCGGCAGGCCATGAAGCGCAGGTCTCCCAAGTGACAGGGCTACTGCTGGATCCCTATTTTTCGGGCGCCAAGATCGCCTGGATCCTAGACCGCGTGCAGGGTGCAAGGGCGCGCGCTGAGGCCGGCGAGCTACTGTGCGGGACTATGGACAGCTGGGTGATCTGGCGGCTGACGGGTGGAAAGGTGCACGCCACCGACGCCACGAACGCTTCGCGAACCCTGCTGTTCGATATCGAGGCCCAGGCGTGGTCGCCGGCGATGCTCGACCTTCTCGACGTGCCGGACAGCCTGCTGCCCAGGGTTCTGGACTGCGCCGACGACTATGGTGTCACGACGGCGGACATTCTGGGCCGCGAGGTTCCGATCCGGGGCGTTGCTGGCGACCAGCAGGCGGCACTGATGGGCCAGGGGTGCATTCTTCCCGGCCAGATGAAGGCCACCTACGGGACGGGCTGCTTCATGCTCATCAACACCGGCGAGACCCGACCGGCATCGCGTTCGCGACTGCTGACCACCGTCGCGGCGCGGGTCGGCGGCAAGACGACCTATGCTCTGGAGGGGTCCATCTTCGTCGCTGGCGCCGCGATCCAGTGGCTGGGCGAGGGGCTCGGGATCACCGGTGGCCCGCGCGCCGCAGAAGCCTTGGCGCGAGCGGCCAGGCCTGACCACAGCGTGGTGGTGGTGCCCGCCTTCACCGGGCTGGGGGCACCCTGGTGGGACGCGGGCGCAAGGGGCGC
Source organism: Caulobacter sp. (assembly GCA_031415995.1). Lineage (GTDB taxonomy): Bacteria > Pseudomonadota > Alphaproteobacteria > Caulobacterales > Caulobacteraceae > Caulobacter. Next base: position 37,149 of record JANOSS010000113.1, read on the forward strand.
GATCTTCGGACTGACGCGGGACGCCGGCCTGCCCGAGATCGCGGCGGCCACCTATGATTCCTGCGCCCTGCAGAGTCGCGACCTGATCGAGGCCATGCGCGCCGATGCTCCGGAGGCTTTCGGAGACGACGCCCAGCTCCGGATCGATGGGGGCATGTCCAAGAGCGCCTGGTTCTCGCAGCGGCTCGCGGACCTGACGGGCATGCAGGTCCAGCGGGCCAGCTATCTGGAAACAACCGCCTTGGGTGCGGCGCTGTTCGCAGGCCTGGGGGCCGGCGTCTATGCCTCGCTGGAACAGGCGGCTGCCGCGCGTCCCGCCGCCGAGGCCTTGACCCCATCGATGCCCTTGCATCAGCGCGAGGCAGCCTATGCGCGTTGGCTGGACGCTGTGCCGCGCGTCCGCACCCGATTTTTTTGACCCTGACGCACAACGCGGGTCGCCAAAAGAGGGGCAGGCCTGCTATGACATCGCTGTCATAACGTGAGGATCCAACCCCATGACGCCGACGCGCCGTTCCATGACCCTGGGGGCCAGCGCCGCCGTTCTTGCAGGAGGGTTCTCCGTGTCTGCCCACGCCGCCCGTCCGACGGTTGGAAACATCCGTCGCCTGTCTGCCGCGCTGGACGCGGTGGTCGCGCCCGACGCCAGGATCGAACAGTTGGCCGACGGCTTCGTCTGGTCCGAAGGGCCGGTCTGGGTGAAGAAGGGCGGCTATCTCGTCTTCTCTGACGTACCGGCCAACACGATGTATCGCTGGAGCGAAGCTGACGGCGCGAGCGTGTTCCTCAAGCCGTCGGGCTATGACGGTCCGCCGACCAAGGCCTTCCGCGAGGCTGGCTCGAACGGCCTGGCGCTGGACGCATCAGGCGCGCTGCTGGTCTGCGACCATGGGAACCGGGCGATCTCCAGAGTCGATCTGAAGACCAGGGAGAAGACGATCCTGCTTGACCGCTATCAGGGCAAGAAATTCAGCAGTCCCAACGATCTGGCTGTCGCCCAAACGGGGGCGATGGCCGGCGCGATCTATTTCACCGATCCGCCCTACGGCCTGGAGGGTATGAACGATTCGCCGTTGAAGGAGACTGCGTTCAACGGCGTCTATCTGCGGCGCCCCGACGGCTCGGTCGTTGTAGTTGATGACAAGCTGACCTTCCCCAATGGCCTGGCACTGACGCCGGATGAGCAGCGGCTGTACGTCGCTGTCTCCGATCCTGATGGGCCGGTGATCATGGCCTATGACCTGGGTCTCGACGGCCTGCCGGTGAAGCGCCAGCTGTTCTTCGACGCCATGGCCCTTCACAAGGCCGGCGGCGTGGGTCTGCCGGACGGGATGTGCCTGGACACCGAGGGACGCCTCTACGCCACGGGCCCTGGCGGTGTGCTGGTGATCACGCCAGCCGGCGAGTTGATCGGGGTCATCGACGCCGGTCGCCCCATCGCCAACTGCGCGTTCGGCGAGGATGGCCACACCCTGTTCCTGACCGCCGACGACATCCTGGCCAGGGTGCGCCTGAAGACAACCGGCCTGATCTAGGCGGCGGAGCTTCTGGTTTCGGCACCTCTAGTCGGCCGCGTCGATATAGGCCTTCACCCGCTCAAACAGGTCCTCGAACATCGGCGTGGTGAGGCGGCCCGTGTTCGTGTTGAGCCGTGAGCAGTGATAGCTGTTGAACACCCGATAAGGGCCGGCCTGGAACTCAGAACCGTGGCCGGGGATGCCGGCAGAGCCTTTCAGGCCCAAGGCCTTGAGCACATTGCGCCGCGACACGTCGCCCAGGGTGACGATGGCCTTCAGCCTCGGGAAGGTCTCGATCCGGTTGGTCAGGAAGGGCCGGCAGGTGTTTTCCTCGCTGGTCTCGGGCTTGTTGCCGGGCGGGGCGCAGCGGACAGCGTTGGTCACCGCGCTGCCGATCAGCTTGAGGGAGTCGTCCGGCCGCGCCTCGAACTTGCCGGTGGCGAAGCCGAACTTGCTCAGGGTGTCGTAGAGCAGGGTCCCGGCATAGTCGCCGGTGAAGGGCCGCCCGGTGCGGTTGGCCCCCTTGCGGCCGGGGGCCAGGCCCACGACCAGCAGTCGCGCGTCCCGGTCGCCAAACGACGGCGCGGGTCCATTGAACCAGTCGGGATAAAGGTCCTGATTTTCGCGGCGATAGGCCACCAGGCGCGGACACAGCGGGCAGTCGCGCGGCGGCTCGGCGAGCGACGGGACCGGCTCGCCCGCGATGTTGGAGTGCTGCTCAATATTCATCGTCCGCCTCGCGTTCGGCCTGGGTGCGGGCGTCGGCCATCGGGCGCGGCGCAGGCGGGCGCTGTGGGCGACCGATGATGTTGGCCAGATCGTTCAGGTCGACGAAGTCGTCGGCCTGGCGGCGCAGGTCGTCGCTGGTCATCGGCGGCTGGCTCTTCATCGTCGAGACCACGGTCACCCTGCGTCCCTTGCGCTGCAAGGCCTCGACCAGGGCGCGGAAGTCACCGTCGCCGGAGAACAGCACCAGATGGTCGGCGGTCTCGGCCATCTGCAGCATGTCGACGGCGATCTCGACGTCCATGTCGCCACGCCAGCGCTTGCGGCCCTGGCTGTCGGTGAACTCACGGGCCGGCTTGGTGACGAGGGTGAAGCCGTTGTAGTCGAGCCAGTCGACCAGCGGCCGGATGGGCGAATAGTCGTCATTCTCGTTGATGGCGGTGTAATAATACGCCCGGATCAGAATGCCCCGCTTTCTGAACTCGTCGAGCAGCTTGCGGTAGTCGATGTCGAAGCCCAGCGCCTTGGCGGCCGAGTAGAGGTTGGCCCCGTCGATGAACAGGGCCAAACGGTCTGTGGGATAGAAGGTCAAAGTGGCAATTCCTTGAAAAATACGGTCGATCAAAATGGCTTGGACGAGGCCATAATCGTGGCGCTCGGCTGCAATCTGTCGGGAGCCTACACGAGTCGCGAGGCCTTGTTGGAAGCCGCGCTGGAGGCCTTTTCGTCTGAAAATCTAACTGTGGTGGCGCGCTCGTCGTGGTGGACATCCGCCGCCTGGCCTGACCCTGCCGGGCCCGCCTATCTGAACGGTGTGGCGGTGGTGGAAACCTCGCTCGACCCGGCGGCGACTCTCGCAGCCCTGCATCGCATTGAGGCGTGCTTTGGGCGGGTCCGCAGCAAACTCAATGCTTCCCGGACCCTGGATCTGGACCTGATCGCTCACGGCCGCCGTGTGATTTCCGGCGTCGTAATGGCGCCGCACCCGCGCGCTCATGAGCGCCTGTTCGTGATGGGGCCCCTGGCCGAGATCGCGCCGGACTGGCGTCATCCCGTCAGCGGCGAGACCGCCTCCCACCTGGCGGATGCCGCCAGCGTGGGGCGCGACGCCAGACCCTGACCTTCCCACACTGGACTTCCCGCCGCGAAGCGGGCATAAGCGCCCCCTCGCGAAAGACGGGCAAAGACTCAGCGGCGTTGCGTAACGCCGCTCTAACCCTTATTTTGCAAAGCATCACGGCTAGCCCGAGGAATTCATGGCCCGCGTCACCGTTGAAGATTGCGTCGAGAGGGTTCCGAACCGTTTCGCACTGGTTCTGCTGTCCGCCCATCGGGCGCGCGGTATCTCGGCCGGCGCCGCCCTGCTGGTCGACCGGGACAACGACAAGAACCCGGTCGTCGCCCTGCGCGAGATCGCAGACGATGTCGTCGATCACGAAGGCCTCAAGGAGCAGCTGATCAGCACGCTGCAGCGCGTCGATGAGCACACCGAGGCTGAGGAAGAAGCCGAGACCTTGGCCCTGCTGGCAGATCCGAGCCACATGCAGATGAGCGAACTGGAACTGGTTCGCGCCCTGCAGAGCGACCGCGATGGCGGTCAAGAGGAACGGTACTGAGCCCCGACACCACAGACCCTCTGATTCTTGAAGCGGCGCCTGCCGCCGCTCCATCCGAACGCGCGTCCGAAGTTCCCCCGCTTGGGGGCGACTCGGGCGCGTCGTCGTTTCTGGCGACCAGCGAGGTCCAGGCGATCCCGACGCCGGCTGCCAAGCCCCGCCAGAAGATTCTTCGCCAATACGAACTGATCGAGCGGGTCCATTCCTACGACCCGACCGCCGACGAGGCGCTGCTGAATCGCGCCTATGTCTACGCCATGCGCATGCACGGCAGTCAGACCCGGGCCAGCGGCGATCCCTACTATGCCCACCCCATCGAGGTGGCCGGCATTCTGACCGAGTACCGGCTCGACACCGCGACCATCGTCACGGCTCTGCTTCACGACGTGATCGAGGACACGCCCGTCACGCGCGAGGACATCGCGGGTCTGTTCGGCGACGAGATCGCCGAACTGGTCGAGGGCGTGACCAAGCTTTCCAAGCTGGAGCTCCAGGCCGAGCATTCGCGCCAGGCCGAGAACCTGCGCAAGTTCATCCTGGCCATCAGCAAGGACGTTCGCGTCCTGCTGGTGAAGCTGGCCGATCGTCTGCACAACATGCGGACGCTGCACTTCATCAAGAGTCAGGCCAAGCGCGAGCGTATCGCCCGCGAGACGCGCGACATCTACGCGCCTCTGGCCCGCAACATCGGCTGTCACCGCATCTGCACGGAACTGGAGGAGCTCAGCTTCGAGCACACCAATCCGGTGGCCCGCAACGCGATCATTCGACGGCTGGACACCCTGCGCGCCGAGCAGGGCGGGGCTGTAGCCCTGGTCTCGCAAGAGATCGCAGCGCGACTGGAAGCCGCCGGCGTTCCGGCCCGGGTCTTTGGTCGGGAAAAGTCGCCCTATTCGATCTGGCGCAAGCTGCAGCGTAAATCGATTGGCTTCTCGCAGATGTCCGACATCTACGCCTTCCGCGTGATCGTCGACAGCGAGGAGGACTGCTATCGCGCGCTGGGTGTCCTGCACAGGTCCTGGTCCAGCGTGCCTGACCGCTTCAAGGACTTTATCTCGACGCCCAAGCGCAACAATTACCGCTCGCTGCACACCACGGTGGTAGGGCCGCGCGGCATGCGCATCGAGATGCAGATCCGCACCGAGGCCATGGACCGCGTCAACGAAGAGGGCGTCGCCGCCCACTTCCGCTACAAGGACGCCTCCTACGGTCTCGACCTGGAAGGCATGGAAGCGGCGGGCGGCCGCGATCCGCTGGCCAATCTGCGCCAGCTGGTCCAGGTGCTGGAACACGGCGGAGACGCCGAGGAACTGGTCGAGCACGCCAAGCTTGAGATGTTCCTCGACCAGGTTTTCGTCTTCACGCCCAAGGGCAAGCTGGTCAGTCTGCCGCGCGGTGCCATGCCGCTCGACTTCGCCTATGCCGTTCACACCAGCGTCGGCGACACCTGCATCGGCGTGAAGATCAATGGCGAACTGAAGCCGCTGCGCACAGGTCTCAACAACGGCGACGTGGTTGAGGTCATTCGGGGCTCCAAGCCCGTAGTGCCGCCGGACTGGCGTTCACTGACCGTGACCGGCCGGGCGCGCTCGGCGATCCGCCGTCACATCCGCCAGACCGAGAAAGAAGAGTTCCTGCGCCTCGGCAAGGCGTCTGTGGAGCAGATCTTCGAGCGGGCCGGCAAGAAATTGAAGGACGTGTCGCTGCGCCCGATCCTGGAGCGGTTTGCGCTGGAGAGCGACGAGACTCTGTTCGACGCTGTCGGCCGTGGCCGGGTCTCGCCCAGTCAGGTTCTGGAAACCGCCTTTCCGGGCATGAAGGACAGCGACATGGCCGCCGCCTCGGCCCGTCGCAAGATCGAAGGCGGCAAGGGCGCGCGACTCTATGTGCGCGGCGGCGGGTTGACGCCGGGCGTCTCGCTGCACTTCGCTCATTGCTGCAGCCCGGTGCCGGGTGATCGCATCGTCGGCATCCTTCGCGAAGATGGGGAAGCGGGCCAGGACGGGGGGCTGGACGTCCACACCATCGATTGTCCCAAGCTGGCCGACTACGAGGATCGCGAGGATCTCTGGCGCGACCTGAATTGGACGCCCGAGGCCGAGCGCGAGACGGTGTCCCTGACCCGCCTGCACGCCACGATCCAGAACGCGCCGGGCGTGCTGGGTCAAGTGTGCACGATCATCGGCGAGGCCGGCGGCAATATCGTCAACCTGCGCATGCACCATCGGCAGAGCGACTTTTTCGACACCGACATCGATGTCGAGGTGCGCGACGCCAAGCACCTGACCAATATCTCTGCGGCGCTGCGGGCCTGTCCTTCGGTCGAGACCGTGGATCGGACGCGCGGTTAGGCTTTCAGTGCCGCGATAGCGTCGGCCGTAGAAGCCGTCAGCGGCGAGGGCAGGGCGTCAAGCGCGAACCAGCCCCACTCCGACAGGGCGTGGTCTTCCTGGATCACCGGATCGCCTTCGAAGCTTTCGGTTCGATAGGTGATCGCCACCCAATGATAGTCGTCGGAGATCATGTCGGTCACGGCCAACACCGGTCCGGCGACAATTCTGACCCCCAGTTCCTCGAGGATTTCGCGTTCGGCGCAGGTACGGGCGGCTTCGCCCCAGTCGAGCTTGCCGCCGGGAACGCCCCAGTGTGCGGCTTCGGGTGGCTTGACCCGCTTGACCAGCAGCAGACGACCCTGGTCGTCGAGGATGGCGGCGCCGCAGCCGACGCGGGGGCGGAGAGGTTCGGTCATGGGGGCGATAGAGCCAAATCCGATCGGCGACGCAAGACGTGCCCCTCCCCGTTTGAAGACTCGCGCGCCTCAGCTATATCCCCGCCATGACCAATGATGACGTCCTCGACGAATTCCGCGCCGCAGGGGCCCTGCGCGAAGGCCACTTCGTGCTGTCCTCCGGCCTGCACAGCCCGGTCTTCCTGCAGAAGAACCTGGTGTTCATGCGGCCCGAGCGCTGCGAGCGCCTGTGCAAGGCCCTGGCCGAG
>JANOSS010000114.1:0-10411 GCA_031415995.1 Caulobacter sp.
CATGCCCGACGGCACCGGCGTGGCGATGCTGGACGGCAAGATGCAGGACGACGCGACCTGGAAACAGGCCAAGGTGATGGTCGACTGCGCGCGGCAGATCGCCGGCAAGGATGCGGAGTATGCCAAGCTGTATGGGTTTTAGCGGCAGATGCTCCCCCGCTGGGGGAGCTGTCGCGGAGCGACTGAGGGGGCCTTCGCGGCGACTGCCGAGCTAGCCCCCTCCGGCCCTCCGGGCCACCTCCCCCGGAAGGGGAGGATCTGCTGACTCTCACCCCACCGTCGTCACCACCCGCGCGCCCTGGGTCAGCAGCTTGTGGATCGGGCACATCTCGGCGATGGCCAGCAGGCGTTGGCGCTGCTCGGCATCGAGGTCGCCGTCCAGGGTGATCTCGCGGTCAAACCGTTCCGGTGGGGTCATGTCGGCCTCGCGGCTGCTGCGCACCTCCACGTGCACCGCGCCGAGGGGCCAGTTCTTGCGCCTGGCGTAGAGGCGCAGGGTCATGGTGGTGCAGGCCGCCAGACCGGCCGCGACCAGGTCGTGCGGATCAGGACCCAGGTCCAGACCACCGGCGGCCACCTTGCCGTCGGCCACCAGGCTGGTCGGGCCGGCGGTGACGAACATCTGCAGGCCGCCATGACCGCTGTCATCGGCGATGGCGCTGGGGCGAGAGGTGTCGGTCATGGGCGAAGTTCCTCGGGGCGTTCAGCCAAGCTTGGGTGTCAGATTGCACACTGCAAGAGCAGGGCGATCGTCTATTTCCGCGCTATCGGCGTCAGGCGGAAGTCCGGTTCGCGATCGGGTCCCAGGGAAATCTTGGCCACCGGAATGACCGGCCTGTCGTCCGCCATGGCGATCTTAAACCGAGACAGCAGGCCGCCGAGCAAAATCTGGCTCTCGGCCATGGCGAAGCTGGCGCCGATGCAGACCCGAGGGCCCGCGCCGAACGGGATGAAGGCGTCCATCCCCCAGGGCGAGGAGTGGCCCAGAAAGCGTTCGGGCAGGAAGGCCGTCGGTTGATCCCAAAGCTTGCGATGGCGATGGATCAGCCACGGGCTGATGGTGATCACGTGGCCCGGCAAGACCTTGCAGCCCTGGATTTCATCTTCGGCGATGACCTCGCGGCTCATCATCGGGGCGGGCGGATAGAGCCGCAGGGTTTCCAGCAGGACCGAGCGGGTCAGGGGCCAGGCCGAGAGATCCTCCAGCGTGCGGATCCTGTCTGGCGGAAAGGCCTGGATTTCGGCCTGAACCCGCGCCTGGGTCTTGGGATCCAGGGCCAGCAGATAGGCGGCCCAGAACAGCAGGCGCGAGGTGGTCTCGAAACCTGCCGCCAGCATGGTCCCGCACTGATCGCGGATTTCGCTGTCAGGCAGGGGCTGGCCGTCCTCGTCGCGGGCGGCCAAGAGGCTGTCCAGAAGATCGCCACCTTGCGCGCGAGGCCCGGCGGCCTTGCGGGCGTCGATCAGAGCGGCGACAGCGGTCATCCAGCGCGCCCCCTGGGCCAGTCGGGGACGTTCGGCGAAGCCGAAATCTCCCGGAGCACGGGCCAGAAGATCGAAGAGGTTCACATTGGCCCGGCCATGCAGGTAGTCGCGGGCGATCGCGGCCAGTTGCGCGCCCTCACCGCTGGCGGCGCGGGAGAAGAGGGCGCGCAGGACGGCGTCCAGCGTTGCCCGGTGAAAGGTCTCGCTGAGATTGGCGCGATCCCGGCCCGCGAGACTGTCGGCCAGGGTTTGGCCGGCGACGATGAAGTGCGGCAGCAGGGTCTCGACGGCCTTGGGCGTGAAAGCCGGAGCCAGCGCCTTGCGCTGCCGCCGCCAGGTTTCGCCCTCGGTCAGCAGCAGGCCGTCGCCGACGATGGGCCGCAGGATCCGGCTCATCTGGAAGGGCCGCTGATAGCGCGCCGCCTGGACGCCCAGCACCTGCTTGACACCGGCCGGGTCGCTGACCACCAGGCCAGGCTGCCCCAGGAATGTGTAGGGGATCATCAGGGTGTCGAAGTCAGACTCCGACCAGGCCCCGACCATGTTGCGCATCATCGACCAGGCGGCGCGCAGATCGGTCTGCGGCCTGGCGTGCACCTTGGGGGCAGGCGGGACTAGGGGGCAGCGAACCTGGGCGACCATGGGCGGCTTCCGGTAGAGGAGACGCCGGGAGGGGCGCTCCATCCGGAACCATGGCGTAGCATCCCGCAGGATGCGCTGCAATAATTCACTACACGGTGAATATCAGGCGGCCGCCACGCGCTGGGCCGGAACGTCGAACACACGGGTAGATCCGCGCCAGACCTCGATCAGGTCGCAGCGGTGATGCATGTCGATCAGCTCGAACGCACGACGGCGCGCGGCCTGATCATCGGCAAAGGGAGCAACATCAAAGCGCGGAACGGAGCCATCGGGCTCAACGCAGAAGAACGTAAACACCTGCATGGGAACACGGTTCTCAACAGGCGGGTCCGAGCCATATTCGATGGGCGGGGGCCGCAGGCGCTGATTTTCTTCTTCACCAGCTAGGAATCGACCATAGGACCAAATGTCGCGATTCACCATAAAAATGAGTCTTCAAAAGAGACTCTCTCGCGATCCATCTGGGGACGGTCCTGGGGATGAATCCGCCCGGGCGCGGAACGTTCCAAAGCCGGTTCCCTTTTCTTCCCGCAGCCACTAGGTTCGCACCCTTTCGTAAACGGCGACGTTGAGACTCCATGGCCGCCCACTATCTCGATTTCGAACGCCCCATCGCGGATCTGGAAAGCAAGATCGAGGAGCTGAGCAAGCTCTCCGAGACTGCGGGACCAGGCGCGTTCGAGCTAGAGATCCAGGCCCTGCGCGACCGCGCCCAGGAGCTGCGCGTCGAGGCCTATGGCAATCTGGACGCCTGGCAGAAGACCATGGTGGCCCGCCACCCCCAGCGGCCGCACCTGCGCGACTATCTGGCCGGCCTGATCGACGAGTTCGTCGAGCTGCGCGGCGACCGCAAGTTTGCCGACGACCAGGCGATCGTCGGCGGTCTGGGCCGGTTCCGGGGTCAGCCTGTCGTGGTCATGGGCCACGAGAAGGGCCATGACACCACCACGCGCCTGAAGCACAATTTCGGCATGGCGCGGCCCGAGGGCTATCGCAAGGCCGTGCGCCTGATGGACATGGCCGAGCGCTTCAGCCTGCCGGTCCTGACCTTTGTCGACACCGCCGGCGCCTATCCGGGCCTGGGCGCCGAGGAGCGCGGTCAGGCCGAGGCCATCGCCCGCTCCACCGAGCGCTGCCTGACCCTGGAAGTGCCGATGATCGCCACCATCGTGGGCGAGGGCGGCTCTGGCGGGGCCATCGCCCTGGCCGGCGCCAACAAGGTGCTGATCCTGGAGCACTCGATCTATTCGGTGATCAGCCCTGAGGGCGCGGCCTCGATCCTGTGGCGCGACGGCGCCCGGGCCAAGGATGCCGCCACCCAGATGCGGATCACCGCGCAAGACCTGATCAAGCTGGGCATTGTCGACCGGATCATCGAAGAGCCGGCCGGCGGGGCGCACTCTGATCACGAGGCGGCGCTCAAGGCCGTCGGCGACGCGGTCGAGATGGAGCTGAAGGCCCTGTCCCTGCTGGACGCCGCCGCCCTCAAAAAGCAGCGCTCGGAACGCTTCTACGCCATCGGCCGCGTCGGCCTGCAATAGACTGTCGAGGGCGAGCCCATGATGTTCCGGACGATGCTGATCGCCGCGGCTTTTCTGGCCGTCGCCCCGGCCGCGGCCCAGGCCGGAGATGGCGTAAAGTTCAGCCCCGCCTATGAGCTTTGTCTGGCCGCGCCGGCCAACGAGACCACCTACGGGATGCTCACTTGCGGTGAGGCCGAGATCAAGGTGCAGGATGCCCGGCTGAACCGCGCTTACAAATCGGACATGACCGACTTGGCGCAGAACCCGGCTGGCAAGGCTGCGCTGCTCAAGGCCCAGCGGGCCTGGATCGTCTTTCGTGACGCCGACTGTGCAACCATCCGGGCGGTCTCCGGCGGCACGATCGCCTCGATCTATGTCCAGTCCTGCTATCTTGAGCACACCGCCGTCCGCGCCGATGCGCTGGAAGATCTCCTCAAGCCTTGAGGCCCGGCTTGGCTCTGGCGCCGTCCACCGGCGCAAACGGCCAGACCGTTTCCCCGGACCGCTCCGGCGCAGCCGGGTTCGTCGCGACCCTGCGCTTATCTGGGGATCAAGGCCTCGAACGCACGCAGGACCTCTGTGCGGACCTCGGCCTTGGTCGCCTGATCACCCAGCACGCTCAGGGTGCTGATGAACAGGTCGCCGACCGCCTTGCGACGATCCTGCGCCGAGGTTCGGGAGACATATTCGCAAAGCAGCCGCGCGCAGCGCAGGAGATGGACGTCCTCGTCAGGATCGCAAACGGAGATCAGCGCCGAACTGCATTCATAGAGGTCTTGCCAACCTGCTTCATCTTGCAGACCCTGCGCCTTCCAAGTGCGCATCTGGGCGAACATTTCGGCTTGGCTGTGCAGGTTCTCGCTCCGCGCGGCCCGGACCGCCTGCTCTGCCTGCTCAAGTGCGGTGCGTGCATAGATGCCGCCGGACGCCCTCATGGCCTGGACCAGGGACGATGCCTTGTTGATGACCCTGACCACGCTCATGGCTTCGCCTTCTGGGGCTGGATAAGCTTTGCAAGCTCATTGTCCGAAAGATTGGCGGTCACCGCTTCGGTGATGTCACTGGACAGATCCTTGGCGCGTCGGCCGTCGGAAAACTCTGGCGGCGGCGCATCGTTCTTCCAGCGCCGATCCGGGCCGACATAGACGCCGGCATCTATGAAGGCCCGCTGCTTTTCGGCGATCCAATAGATCCTCTCCAGCAGGATGATGGGGCTGGCGGGCTTGGCGATGATGTAGTGCGCGCCGCAGTCGCGGCCCTCGGCGACTTCATGCTCGCGTGTATGGGCGGAAATGATGATCGCCGGAATGATCCGGTCCTCGTCGCGGGGCCGGTTGCGGAGCCATCGCACCAGTTCATAGCCGCTGCATCCCGGCATGTGGGCGTCAGTGAGCAGAAGATCGAAGTGCTGGCGCGACAAAAGCTCCTTGGCGTCATGGCCGCTCGAGGCCGTCGTAATCTTGTCGACTCCGAAACTTCTCGCCAGCTCGCTCAATATCTTCAACGATCTCTCGTTGTCATCAACGATGAGGAAGTGCGTCTTGGTGAAGTTTATCCGGCTACTGTCTTGCACTCAGGGTGCTTTCAATTCGTAAGCATGTGGCCCGGAGGGCCAGGATAGAACATGGATAACAATACATTGATATTTAGAAGGTCTGTATATTGGCACCATACGTGACATAAGTTTTCAGATCAACGGTCCAATGCTCAATTCGCCATTGGGGCTGTTGTTCTGCGGGACGGGCGTGGTCAGCGTTCTTTCGCGACGCCAGGCCCGCCTTGTCAAGGCGGCATCCGTCATACCGGGCGTTCTGTTCTCGGCGACGCGCTGAAAAAGGTATCTTGCCTCTCCCCTGCGTCATCCGGCCATACTACGGGAAAGATCAGAGGGAACCCCTTGTCATGGCCATCAAGACCCGTTTCACGCAGATGTTTGGCGTCGAGCACCCGATCGCCCAGGGCGGCATGCAGTGGGTCGGCAAGGCCGAGCTGGTCGCCGCCGTCGCCAATGCCGGGGCCCTGGGCTTCCTGACCGCCCTGACCCAGCCCACCCCCGAGGACCTGGCCAAGGAGATCGCCCGCACCCGCGATCTCACCGACAAGCCGTTCGGGGTCAATCTGACCATCCTGCCGGCCATCAAGCCGCCGCCCTATGCCGAGTACCGGGCCGCGATCATCGAGAGCGGCATCCGCATCGTCGAGACCGCCGGCTACAAGCCGCAGGAGCACGTCGATCATCTGAAGGCCCATGGCGTGAAGATCATCCACAAGTGCACCGCCGTGCGCCACGCCCTTAGCGCCGAGCGGATGGGCGTCGACGCCATCTCGATCGACGGCTTCGAATGCGCCGGCCATCCGGGCGAGGATGACATTCCCGGCCTGATCCTGATCGCGGCGGCCGCCGACAAGGTGAAGATCCCGATGCTGGCCTCGGGCGGCATCGCCGATGCGCGGGGCCTGGTCGCGGCCCTGGCCCTGGGCGCCGACGGCGTCAATATGGGCACCCGCTTCTGCGTCACCCAGGAGGCCCCGATCCCGATGGCCTTCAAGGAGCAGATGGTCGCCAATGACGAGCGCCAGACCGACCTGATCTTCCGCACCCTGCACAATACCGCCCGGGTCATGCGCAACCAGGTCAGCCAGCAGGTGGTCGAGATCGAGCGGGCCGGGGGTGCCAAGTTCGAGGACGTCCAGCACCTGGTCGCCGGAACCCGGGGCCGCGACGCCCTGGCCCAGGGCGACACCGACGGCGGCATCTGGTCGGCGGGCATGGTCCAGGGCCTGATCCACGACATCCCGACCGTCCGCGAGCTGGTCGACCGCATCGTGGCCGAGGCCGAACAGCTCATTCGCGGCCGGCTGGCGTCGATGGTCGGGTAGCGGCGCCCTTCCTCCATCAAGGGGGAATGGAGCAGACATCAGTCCATCCCGATCATCACGATATCCATCGCCGTCCGGATTACGATTACGGTGACAGTGCACTTAATTCGCCTGCCGCTTTGACCTCGTCGCGAGCCCGGGGATTTGCCGGCGCGCCGTCGCTGCGATCCCAATTAGTGCACTGTCACCGTAATCCGCACCGTAATTCGTAATTTCAGAGACCCTCCAGGCATTGGCCTCCGCGAGCGGAGGGCGAAAAATTGCGATGATGAGCGAAGATCATGTGGAATGGATGGTCTTTGTTCGGCTTCGCGAGTGAGCCGGGACCTCGAAGGCGATGCAAAGCGTCACGTTAAAGTGGTGTCGTGGCGCGTCTTAGGTCCGTGGTTAGCGTATCGTGAGCCAACGATCCCATGTTTCGCTGGCCACTTGGCCCGTACAGGAGAGAACGTGCCGACAAAGCCAATGAGCCAACCGTATGGCTATGCGAGCATGGCCAAAGAGGAGCGCCTGGGTATTGATTTCGCTGTGAATCAAGACGAGTTGCGTTGGCTCCGTGAGTTGAAAGATGAGCGGAAAGCTGAAGCTGCTGAAATAGACAGGGTGTGGGAGCGTGAAAATCCAAAGTGGATAAGGCCACTGAAATCGCGAAGAGTGCGCCCGAGAAACTATAAATCTCTGACATATAAAGAGAAGGTTGCAGTTAACTCGGAAATAAATGCGCACAATGCGATATTTGATGCTGATGTAAGGCTTGAGGAGGAGTCAAAGCGCGAGGTGTGGCGCATCCATTTGGCGCGTTTACATGAACTTGAGCGTCCTGACCGAGAGCGAAGAGCAGCCGAGGCGGCTGCCTTGGAGAGGCTTAGGCTTGAAAAGCTTCGCCTCCGCAGGGAAGGATTTAAAGAGCAACGTGAGGCTCACAGGGCGGCGAATCCGACGCCGAGCCAATTTCCTGCCGGTGAAGAGCCCGTTGGTTGGAAGCGTTACATGGATTTTGGCGATTCCAATCCTGATGAACATCTTCCTGAAAATGATCACCCTTCTGACCCAGAAGATGTCGATGACGGCCAAAACGATGAGATCATGCACCCTCTCGACAGGCGGCGCCGGTAGTGGGTGCGCAAACTTCGGGCGCAGGCTCACTTTCGGCCTCTGTCGCGATAGCGATGGTCATGTCGATCCATCTGCTCGGGATTACGGTGGATTACGGTGACAGTGCACTTAATTCGCCTGCCGCTTTGACCTCGTAGCGAGCCCGGGGATATGCCGGCGCGCCGTCGCTGCGATCCCAATTAGTGCACTGTCACCGTGATCGGCCCTCTGGGCCACCTGCCCCGGAGGGGGAGGATCTCAACCCTAAAGCCGGCTCTTCCTGAACGCCTCGGCCTGTTCGGCCCGCAACTCCGCCCGCACCCGCTTGGGCATGGCCTTGTCGACCGCCGCGCCCGGCGCGGTGAGGATCTCGTTGGCGAATTCCAGGTCCATCATCTTCATGCGCTTGATCTCGTCGCGCAGGCGGGCGGCGGTCTCGAACTCGAGGTTGGAGGCGGCCTCGCGCATCTTGGACTCCAGGTCCTTGAGGGCGGCCTTGAAGTTGTCGCCGGTGAAGGGCTTTTCGACGTCGCCCTCGTGCAGGCCGCCGATCGGCACAGTGACGCGGTCGCCGCGCTCGAACGGGCTGTTGAGGATGTCCTTGATGTCGCGCTTGACGCTTTCGGGGGTGATGCCGTGGTCGAGGTTGAACTGGTGCTGCTTCTCGCGGCGGCGGCTGGTTTCGCCCATGGCCCGCTCCATGCTGCCGGTGATCCGGTCGGCATAGAGGATCACCTTGCCGTCGATATTGCGCGCCGCGCGGCCGATGGTCTGGATCAGGCTGGTTTCCGAGCGCAGGAAGCCTTCCTTGTCGGCGTCGAGAATGGCCACCAGGCCGCATTCGGGAATGTCGAGGCCCTCGCGCAGCAGGTTGATGCCCACCAGCACGTCGAACTTGCCCAGCCGCAGGTCGCGGATGATCTCGATGCGCTCCAGGGTATCGACGTCGGAGTGCATGTAGCGCACGCCGATGCCCTGCTCGTTGATATATTCGGTCAGGTCCTCGGCCATCTTCTTGGTCAGGACGGTGACCAGAGAGCGGTAGCCCTTTTTGGCCGTCTGGCGGATCTCGTCGATGACGTCGTCGACCTGAGAGGCACCGTCCTTGCTGACCGGGCGCACCTCGACCGGCGGGTCGATCAGGCCGGTGGGGCGGATGACCTGTTCGGCGAACACCCCGCCGGCCCGCTCCAGCTCCCAGGCGGCCGGGGTGGCGCTGACATGCACCGACTGGGGCCGCATGGCGTCCCATTCCTCGAACTTCAGCGGCCGGTTGTCGAGCGCGCTGGGCAGGCGGAAGCCGTATTCGGCCAGGGTCCATTTGCGGCTGCGGTCACCCTTGTACATGGCCCCGATCTGCGGAACCGTCTGGTGGCTCTCGTCGGTGAACAGCAGGGCGTTGTCGGGGATATATTCGAAGAAGGTCGGCGGCGGCTCGCCGGTCTGGCGGCCCGACAGATAGCGGCTGTAGTTCTCGATGCCGGCGCAGGAGCCGGTGGTCTCGATCATCTCCAGGTCGAAATTGGTCCGCTGCTCCAGGCGCTGGGCCTCCAGCAGCTTGCCGTTCTCGTACATCCAGGCCAGGCGCTCTTTCAGTTCGGCGCGGATCTCGATGATCGCCTGGCGCAGGGTCGGGCGCGGCGTGACGTGGTGGCTATTTGCGTAAACTTTGATGGATGGGAGATCGGCGGTCTTCTTGCCGGTCAGCGGGTCGAACTCGGCGATGGCCTCGACCTCGTCGCCGAACAGGCTGATGCGCCAGGCGCGATCTTCATAGTGGGCGGGGAAGATTTCCAGGGTGTCGCCCCGGCGGCGGAAGGTGCCGCGCTCGAAGGCGGCGTCGTTGCGCTTGTATTGCTGGGCCACCAGGTCGGCCATCAGCTGCTTCTCGTTGACGGTCTGGCCGACCTCGAGGGTGAAGGTCATGGCCGTATAGGTCTCGACCGAGCCGATGCCGTAGATGCAGCTGACCGAGGCGACGATAATCACGTCGTCGCGCTCGAGGATCGCCCGGGTGGCCGAGTGGCGCATCCGGTCGATCTGCTCGTTGATGGAGCTGTCCTTCTCGATATAGGTGTCGGTGCGCGGCACATAGGCTTCGGGCTGGTAGTAGTCGTAATAGCTGACGAAATATTCGACCGCGTTCTCCGGGAAGAAGCTCTTCATCTCGCTGTAGAGCTGGGCCGCCAGGGTCTTGTTGGGGGCGAGGATCAGCGCCGGGCGCTGGGTCCTGGCGATGACCTGGGCCATGGTGAAGGTCTTGCCCGAGCCGGTGACGCCCAGCAGCACCTGGTCCTGGTCGCCGTTCTCCAGGCCCTGCACCAGTTCGGCGATGGCGGTCGGCTGGTCGCCGGCGGGGGAGTAGTCCGAGACGAGCTTGAACGCCCGGCCGCCTTCCGACTTGGCGGGACGTTCGGGGCGGTGCGGCGTCCACAGGGCGGGCATGGACCCGCCGGGAACGATGTCCATGACGAAGGGGGTCGAGACGTCGGAAACGCCGGAGTCCGGTGTGCTGGGCATGGTCCGAAAGTAGGGCTGCGCGCCGCCTAAGGCTAGGGGCCCTGCTGACGGCGGGTGTCAGCAGACTGGCGAGACATGGCGGCAGCTTGGCTGAGGTTGTGTGAACGTTTCGGATCGCTACTCTGGCGGCCAACTGGGGAGCTGGCCTTTCTTCAGGGTTTGGGGTGACGGCCGTAGGCGGCAAGCCCAAACCGGAAGATAAAGTTGGGCACCCTAATTAGGATCCGTTTGGGCGCGGGTTGATGAGGTGGGAGGCCGCGCGGTGG
>JANOSS010000115.1:0-8682 GCA_031415995.1 Caulobacter sp.
TGCCGCCGGTCTTCACCCTCGACGAAACGCCCCATGACCGGCCCTCCAGTGACCAGCCGATTCTACCAGAGAACGGCGTTTTTACACAGCCTGGACCCTAAGAGGACCTTTAGTTGTTCGGATTGCCAAATCACGCTGAGCGGTTGAATTTGCCCGGGTCGAGGTGAGCGATGGTCGATTTTGTAGTCATTTTGCTGTTTCTGTATCTAACCGACAGATCGTTCCCAGTGATTGCCAAGCTCTATGGCATCGGGCTCTTTCCTTTGACGGATGAACGTCAGGTTCGAGAGTTTGATCGAATCTATGGCTATGTGAAGCTTCCCAGAACGCTTTTGCTCGTGGCCTCCGCGATTGCCTTTTCTTCATCAAGCTGGGGCCCCGTTGATAGAGACTTAAGCCTGATTGCTGGAATAGCGACGTCTGTTCTGTTTTCCGCCTCCGCCGTCGCGGACTTGATGATAGCCCGTCGAGCGTCGTTGAAGGTGGACCCGCAATAGCTCCGCTGCGGCACAGCGTCCGACATCCACCCACGCCGAACCCCGCAAGGTCCCCCTCACCGCCCCCTAACGCGGCGCGCGATCCAGCGAGCGGATATAGGCCGTGAGGTCGGCGATATCGATCGAGGTCAGGGGCTTGCGTGGCATGCGGTAGTGGCCGACCTGCGAGATCGCTTCCAGTTCCCAGTCGAGGCGGGTGTTGCGATAGGTCTGGGCGACGCTGGCGAAGCTGGGCGTGGCGCTCGTCGGGTTGCCGGCGCTGGAGCCTACCGCGTGGCACTGCGAGCATTCGGTCAGGGCCAGGTTGCGTCCGCGTGCTGCCAGATCGGCCTTTGACGGCTCTCCCGGGGTGGTCGCGCAGGCGACCAGGCCGGCGCCGGCGGCCAGGACGAGGAGCAGGCGACGGATGGCGATCAGGGACGATGACATGGTGACGCTCGGGCCCGGTGGCGGTCTGCTGCGAGTGTGCGCCCCGGCGGCGGGATGGAATTGATCGGGATCAATTCCGGCTGGGCCCGCGCGCCTAATCGACCCTGACCAGCACGCTGCGCAGGGTGTCGACCACCTGATCGACCTGGGCCTTTTCGATGATCAGCGGCGGCGACAGGGCGATGATGTCGGCGGTCACCCGGATCAGCAGGCCGGCGTCGAAGGCGGCCTCGAACACCTCGAGGGCCCGGGCGGTCGGCGCGCCGGCGCGGGGCTCCAGTTCGATGCCGCCGATCAGGCCCAGATTGCGGATGTCGATGACGTGGCGGGCGTCGGCCAGGCTGTGCATGGCCTCCTGCCAGTAGGCCTCCATCCCGGCCGCCCGCGCGAACAGGTCATCTTCCTTGTAGGTCTCCAGCGTGGCGATCCCGGCCGCGCAGGCCAGGGGGTGGGCCGAATAGGTGTAGCCGTGGAACAGCTCGATGGGGGCGTCGGCGCCCTCCATCATGGCGTCGTAGATCTTGCTCGAGGCGGCGACCGCGCCGCAGGGCACGGCGGCGTTGGTCAGGCCCTTGGCCATGCAGAGCAGGTCGGGCGTCACGCCGAAGCGGTCGGCGGCGAACGGCGCGCCCAGCCGGCCAAAGCCGGTGATCACCTCGTCAAAGATCAGCAGGATGTCGTGCCTGTCGCAGATGGCCCGCAGGCGCTGCAGATAGCCGCGTGGCGGGATCAGCACGCCGGTCGAGCCGGCCACCGGCTCGACGATCACGGCGGCGATGTTGGAGGCGTCGTGCAGGGCGACGATCCGCTCCAGCTGGTCGGCCAGGTCAGCGCCGTGCTCGGGCTCGCCCTTGGCGAACAGGTTGCCGGCTACGCCGTGGGTGTGGGGCAGGTGGTCGACGCCTGTAAGGAGCGAGCCGAAATACATCCGGTTCTTGGGGATGCCGCCCACCGAAATGCCGCCGAAGCCCACCCCGTGATAGCCGCGCTCGCGGCCGATCAGCCGGGTCTTGGTCCCCTTGCCGCGGGCCCGGTGATAGGCCAGGGCGATCTTCAGGGCGGTGTCGACCGACTCCGAGCCGCTGTTGGTGAAGAAGATCCGGTCCAGCCCGTCCGGCGTCACCTGGGCCAGCTGGCTGGCGAAGGCGAAGGCCAGCGGGTGGCCCATGTTGAAGCAGGGGGCATAGTCCAGCTCGGCGGCCTGTTTCTGGATCGCCTCGCGGATGCGGGGGCGGTCGTGGCCGGCATTGACGCACCACAGGCCCGAGGTGGCGTCGAGGATCTCGCGGCCCTCGAGGGTCTTGTAATGCATGTCCTTCGCGCTGGAGAGCATGCGCGGCTGGGCCTTGAAGCGCCGGTTGGGCGTGAAGGGCATCCAGAAGGCGTCGAGGTTGTTGGCGCCGAAATCGGGCATGGGCGGTCTCGAAGGCTGGGCCGGGGGCTGGCGTCGGGCGAGGGATCATGCACTGTGATCGCAATTGACCGCTTTCTGGAAGCCCCTTCGTGCCCGCCGCCCCGCAAAGACGCGCCCTGGCCGATTCCACGGCCGTGCATGACCAGGTCTATGACGCCATCCGTCAGGCCCTGATCACCGGCCGGATCGCGCCCGGCGTCGGGGTGTCCCTGCGCAGTCTCGCCGCCGAGCTGGGGGTCAGTCCGATGCCGGTGCGCGATGCGGTGCGGCGGCTGGCGGCCGAGCGGGCCCTGGCGATCAATCCGGCCAACAAGCGCCTGTCGGTGCCGTCCCTGACCGCTGACCGGCTGGAACAGCTGTCCCAGGCCCGCCTGTGGATCGAGCCCGAGCTGGCCGCCCGCGCCGCGCGCCAAACCGACGAGGGACTGATCAGGACTCTGCAGGCTATCGACGCCCGACTGGACGCCGCCCTCGCGGCCGGCGATGTCGACGGCTACATGACCGCCAACCACGCCTTCCACTTTGCGATCTATGAGCGGTCGGGTGCCGATGTGCTGCTGTCGATGGCCGGCGGGCTGTGGCTGCAGATCGGGCCGTTCATGCGGGTGGTGTTCGGGCGCGTCGGCACCGGCAGCCTGCCGGCCGACCGTCACGCCGAGGCCATCGCCGCCCTGAAGGCCCGCGACGCCGACGGCGCCCGCCGCGCCATCGCCGCTGACCTGTCTGAAGGCATGGACAAGATGCGGACCGCCGTGGAAGCGACAGCATGAGCGGTCGGCTTGACAGGCGCGCTGAGGGCGCGAACTGTGATCACAGTTTCAGGAAAGCCTGCCCGTGACCCTTCCCGCCGCCCTTCATGCGTTGAACCACCATGCCGACCTGACGTCGGTGTGCGTGACGCTGAGGTGACCTCCCCATGACCGGCCTGAAACTCGTCGAAACCGCCGCCCTTATCGATGGCCTGTGGAGCCAGGCCGATGCGACCTTCGAGGTGACCAACCCGGCTGACGGGACGGTGATCGCGCAAGTCGCCGATCTGGGCGCGGCGCAGACCGTCATCGCCATCGACGCCGCCCATCGCGCCTTCCCGGCCTGGGCCGCGCGCACCGCCAAGGATCGCGGGGCGATCCTGCGCCGGTGGAGCGACCTGATGCTGGCCAACGCCGACGACCTGGCCCGGCTGATGACCGCCGAGCAGGGCAAGCCCCTGGCCGAGGCGCGGGGCGAGGTGGTTTACGGGGCCAGTTTCATCGACTGGTTCGCCGAGGAGGCCAAGCGCGGCCACGGCCAGTCGATCCCGACGCCGGACCCCAACAAGCGGCTGATGTCGATCAAGCAGCCGGTCGGGGTGTGCGCGGCCATCGCGCCGTGGAATTTTCCCATCGCCATGATCACCCGCAAGGTCGGTCCGGCCCTGGCGGCCGGCTGCACGGTGGTGGTCAAGCCGGCGGCCGAGACCCCGCTGTGCGCCCTGGCCATCGCCCGGCTGGCGATGGAGGCGGGCGTGCCGGCCGGCGTGCTGAACATCGTCACCGGCAAGGACGCCAGCGGCATCGGCAAGGCGCTTTGCGATGACCCGCGCGTGCGCAAGCTGTCGTTCACCGGCTCCACCCCCGTGGGCAAGACGCTGTACGCCCAGTGCGCCGGCACCATGAAGAAGCTCAGCCTCGAGCTGGGCGGCAATGCGCCGTTCATCGTCTTCGACGACGCCGATCTGGAGGCCGCCGTCGACGGCGCGATCGCCAGCAAGTACCGCAACACCGGCCAGACCTGCGTTTGCGCCAATCGCCTGCTGGTGCAGTCGGGCATCCACGACGCCTTTGTCGCGCGGCTGACCGAGACGGTGGCGGCGATGAAGGTCGGTCCCGGCACCGGCGAGGGCGTGACCATCGGTCCGCTGATCAACGAGAAGGCCCTGCTCAAGGTCGAGGCCCTGGTCGCCGAGGCGGTGGAGCAGGGGGCCAGGGTCGAGATCGGTGGCGAGCGGCATGGTCTGGCGGGTCTGTTCTATCAGCCCACGGTGCTGACCGGCGCGACCGCCGACATGCGGCTGTTTCAGGAGGAGATCTTCGGCCCGGTCGCGCCGATCGTGACGTTCGAGACCGAGCAGGAAGCCATCGACCTGGCCAACGCCACGCCGTTCGGCCTGGCGGCCTATTTCTACAGCCGTGATGTCGGCCGCTGCTGGCGGGTGGCCGAGGCCATCGAGGCCGGCATGGTCGGCATCAACGAAGGCATCATCTCTACCGAGGTCGCGCCGTTCGGCGGTGTCAAGGAGTCGGGCCTGGGTCGCGAGGGCGCGTCCGAGGGGCTGGATGAGTATTTCGAGACCAAATATCTGTGCTTTGGCGGGGTGAAGGGATGATGTCGGCCGGCGCCCCGTCTTCAACCCTCGAGGGGTTGATGCAGGCCGAAGCCGCGCGCTTCACGGCCGAGCATCCGCGCTCCGTCGCCATGGCGGCGCAGGCGGCGCAGGTCTGGCGCGGCGGCGCGCCGATGCACTGGATGAACGACTGGGCCAGCCCCAGCCCGATCTTCGCGGCCCAGGGCGTCGGGGCCCAGATCACCGATGTCGACGGCAAGCTGTATGACGACTTCTGCCTGGGCGACACGCCGTCGATGTTCGGCCATGGCGACGCGGCGGTGGCCTCGGCGGTGTCGGACCAGATTCGGCGCGGCGCGGGCTTCATGCTGCCGACGGCCAGCGCGATCCTCGTCGGCCGCCTGCTGGCCGAGCGTTTCGGCCTGCCGCTGTGGCAGAGCGCGACCACGGCCAGCGACGCCAATCGCGCCGCCATCCGCTGGGCGCGGGCGGTCACCCAGCGGCCGGTGATCCTGGTGTTCGACGGCTGCTATCACGGCATGGTCGAGGACGCGTTTGTCGTGCTGAACGACGGCTCAGCCGTGATGAAGCCGGGTCTGCTGGGTCAGGTCCACGACCTGACCGCGACCACCCGCGTTGTGCCGTTCAACGATCTTGCGGCCCTTGAGGCGGCCCTGGCGCCCGGCGACGTGGCCGCCGTCCTGGCCGAGCCGGTGATGACCAATTGCGGGATGATCCTGCCCGATGACGGCTTTCACGACGCCCTGCGCGCCCTGACCCTCGCGGCAGGAACCCTGTTGATCCTCGACGAGACCCACACGCTTTCAAGCGGTCCCGCCGGCTATACCGGCCTGCATGGGCTGGAGCCCGACATGTTTGTGGTCGGCAAGGCCATCGCCGGCGGCGTGCCGGCCGCCGTCTGGGGCGTCACGGCCGAGCTCTCTGAGCGCATGGACGACGCCCAGGCGCGGATCGGGCCGGGTCAGTCGGGCATCGGCACCACCCTGTCGGGCAACGCCCTGGCCATGGCGGCCATGCGCGCCATGCTGACCGAGGTCATGACGCCTGCCGCCTATGACCGCATGCTGGCCGGGGCCGAGCGTCTGGTGGCGGGCCTGAACACCGTCGTCGCGGCGCGCGGTCTGCCCTGGTCGGTGGTCCATGTCGGGGCGCGGGTCGAGCTGGTCTTCGCCGATCCTGTGCCAAAAAATGCCGCCCAGATGCGCAAGGCGCTGGACCACGACCTCGTGGCCGCGCTTCATCTGTGGCTGATGAACCGGGGCGTGCTGATTGCGCCCTTCCACAACATGATGCTGGTGTCGCCTGTGACCGAAGATGCGTCGATCGACCGGTTGGTCGCGGCCGTCGACGGGTTCGCCGCCGAGATCGAGGGCCTGTCCGCATGAGCCATCCCATGGTCGCCGATCCGCAGGAATGCCGCGACTTCCTGACCGCCAATCCTCAGGTGCGGTTTGTCG
The DNA here is from genome assembly GCA_031415995.1 of Caulobacter sp. Lineage (GTDB taxonomy): Bacteria > Pseudomonadota > Alphaproteobacteria > Caulobacterales > Caulobacteraceae > Caulobacter. The sequence goes on from JANOSS010000115.1 coordinate 6,142, forward strand.
ATGTGTTCTTCACCAGCATGACCGGCGTGCCGCGCGGCAAGCGGCTGCGGATCCACGAGCTGCAGGCGGTCTATGACTATGGTCGCTTCCTGCCGGGCTCGATCCTGGTGGTCGACACCACCGGGGCCGATTGCGAGGATACCGGTCTGGTCTGGGAAGACGGCGACGCCGACCGCCGCGCGCGGCCGGTGCCCGGCACCCTGACCCTGGCCCCCTGGCTGGGCGACGACATGGCCCAGGTGATGCTGTCGCTGTACGAGCTGGACGGCACGCCCAACGATCTGGACCCCCGCCACGTGCTGCAGCGGGTGCTGGACCGCTACGCCGCCGACGGTCTGACGCCGGTCGCGGCCTGCGAGCTGGAATATTACCTGGTCGACCTGGAGCGCACCGCTGACGGCGACCTGCAGCCGTCCAAATCCCTGCAGACCGGCCGTCGCCCGCACGGCATCGAGGTCTATGGCCTGCCCGAGCTGGAGGCCATCGCCCCGTTCCTGCGCGAGCTGTGGGACACCGCCGACGTGATCGGCGTGCCGCTGGAAGGGGCGATCTCGGAGTTCGCCCCCAGCCAGGTCGAGCTGACCCTCAAGCACAAGCCCGACGCCCTGCGGGCCTGCGACGACGCCCTGCTCTACAAGCGCATGGCCAAGGGCGTGGCCCTGCGCCATGGCTGCGAGGCGACGTTCATGGCCAAGCCCTGGGCCGACAAGGCGGGCAACGGCTTTCACGTCCATGTCAGCTTCAACGACAAGGACGGCAACAACCTGTGCGCCGACGAGGACCCCGAGGGCTCGGCCATGCTGCGCCACGCCATCGGCGGCATGAAGCAGTTGCTGGGCGAGGGCATGGCGATCCTGGCGCCCAATGCCAACAGCTATCGCCGCTTCAAGGCCAACAGCTATGCGCCGGTCGCGGCGACCTGGGGCGTCAATAACCGCACGGTGTCTCTGCGTATTCCGGCCGGTCCGGCTCCGACGCGTCATGTCGAGCACCGCGTCGCGGGCGCTGACGGCAACCCCTACCTGGTGATGGCCGTGCTGCTGGCCAGTGCTCACCACGGCCTGACCCACAGGATCGATCCGGGCCCGGCGGTGGTCGGCGACGGCTATGCCGCTGCGGCCAAGGAGAAGTCGCGTCTGCCGTCCCACTGGTTCGCCTCGGTCGATCTGTTCGATCAGTCGGCCGTGCTGCGCGACTATCTGGGTGACCGCTTTGTGGACATGTTCGTGTCGGTGAAGCGGACTGAACAGGCGAGGTTCTTCGAGGTGGTCACCAGCCTCGATTTCGATTGGTACCTGCGCAACGCGTGATCACGCTGCGCGGCAATGGCTTTGGGTTGAAAACCGCCGGGGGGATCGCCGGCTTCGAACAAAAGGGGAGCTTTGAGGGACCATGAGCACCATTACCCAACGGGGCATGCAACGGGTCGGGATGAACCGCCGATCGCTGCTGACGGCCACGGGCGCCGCCGCCATCGGCCTGACCTTCACCGCCTGCGGCGAGAAGCCCGCGCCCGCCGCCGGCGGCGCCGAAGAAGCCAAGCTGAACTTCTACAACTGGGACACCTATATCGGCGACACCACCCTGGCCGACTTCAAGACGGCCACCGGCGTCGACGTGAACATGAGCCTGTTCGCCACCAACGACGAACTGTTCGCCAAGCTGAAGGCCGGCAATCCGGGCTTTGACGTGATCGTGCCGTCCAACGAGTTCGTCACCCGTATGGGCCAGGCCGGGCTGCTGGAGTCGCTGGATCACGCCCTGATCCCCAATATCAAGAACGTCGATCCGGCCTTCATGGACCCGGAATACGATCCGGGCCGCAAATATTCGATGCCCTATACCTGGCTGGTGCTGGGCATCGGCTATCGCAAGAGCAAGGTGAAGGGCGTTCCTGACAGCTGGAAGTACCTGTTCGATAGCGACCAGTACAAAGGCAAGATCGCCCTGCTGTCGGAGAGCGCCGACCTGATCCGCCTGTCGGCCAAATACAAGGGCTATAGCGTCAACAAGATCCCGCCCGAACTGCTCGCCGAGATCGAGGCGATGCTGATCAAGCAGAAGCCTTTTATCAAAGCCTTCCACGACGACAACGGCCAGGACATGCTGGCCTCGGGCGAGGTCGATCTGGTCCTGGAATATAACGGCGACATCGCCCAGCTGATGAAGGAAGACGACGACGTCGGCTTCGTGATCCCCAAGGAGGGATCGCTGATCAATTCCGACACCCTGTGCATCCCCAAGGGTGCGCCCCGTCCGCTCAACGCCCACAAGTTCATCAACTATCTGCTGGACGCGGAGGCCGGGGCGGCGATCTCCAAGACCATCCTCTATCCGACGCCCAATGCGGCGGCCAAGGCGCTGATGCCTGACGATTACAAGGACAATCAGGTGATCTTCCCGCCGCTGGAAGTGATGGCCAAGTGCGAGTACGGCGCCTTCGAAGGCGCCGAAAAGGCCAGCCAGTACGAGGAAGTCATGACGCGGGTGCGAGCGGCTTAAGCCAGATCCTCCCCCTCCGGGGGAGGTGGCCCGGAGGGC
>JANOSS010000116.1:0-13013 GCA_031415995.1 Caulobacter sp.
CACGGCGAGGGCACGCGGGTCAGGTCAAAACGTGCAAATGCGCCGGCGCCGGCCGCCCGGGTTTCCATGGCCTTGGTTTCCAAGTCGCGGGCCCGATCACCAAGGGCAAGACCAATATCGGCACGATCGCCACAGGGATGAAGGACGGCAAGGCCCGCACGGTCTACGTCAACAACATCTGCGATCACGAAGAAGCCTATGCCGAGACCAACAACCAGGCGGTCAGCTACACCACCGGCGTTCCGGCCATGATCGGCGCGGCCCTGATGCTGACCGGCCAGTGGAAGGGCGCGGGCGTGTTCAATATGGAACAGCTGGATCCCGATCCGTTCATGGACATGCTGAACAAACACGGCCTGCCCTGGAAGGTCCAGGACCTGGCGGGGCCTCTGGCGTTCTAACGGCCCGGAAACGAAAATGGAAACCAAGGCCGCCGGCCCCGGCGCTTTCGCCCGCTTTGATCTGAACCGCGTCCCGTCGCCCTGTTTCGTGGTCGACGAGGTCGCGGTGCGCCGCAACCTGGCCATGCTCAAGGCCGTGGGCGACGGCTCGGGCGCAAGGGTGCTGCTGGCGCTGAAGGCGTTCTCGATGTGGTCGCTGGCCGGCGTGGTCGGCGAATATCTCGACGGCGTCTGCGCCTCGGGCCTGTGGGAGGCGCGGCTGGCCCGCGAGTTCTATAGCGGCCACCTGACCACCTACTCGCCGGCCTACAAGCGCGACGACCTGCCGGCGATCCTGCGCATCTCCGACTCGGTGATCTTCAACACGCCCGACCAGATCGTGCGGTTTGCCGATCTGATCTCGGCGGCGCGGGCGGCGGGCGAGGTGTTCGACATCGGCCTGCGCCTGAACCCCGAGCACAGCGAGGCCGAGGTCGCCAAGTACGATCCCTGCCAGAGGGGCTCGCGCCTGGGCTTTCCGGTGTCGCAGCTGCGCCCGGAGCATCTACAGGGCGTCGACGGGCTGCACATCCATACCCTGTGCGAACAGGATTTCGAGCCGCTGCGCCGGGTCTGGGCGTCGGTGGAGCCAAGGCTGGAAGGGGTGCTGGGCCGGCTGAAATGGCTGAACCTGGGCGGCGGCCACCATGTCACCCGCGCCGACTACCAGACCGCCGACCTGATCGCCTTCCTGGCCGACATCGGCCAGCGCCACGGGCTGCAGGTCTATATCGAGCCCGGCGAGGCCATAGCCCTCGACGCCGGCATTCTGGTCGGCGAGATCCTCGACACCTTCGACAACAGCGTGCCGGTGGCCATCACCGACATCTCGGCCACCTGCCACATGCCCGACGTCATCGAGGCGCCCTATCGGCCGGCGATGCTGGGCGAGGTCGATGTCGAGGGAGGGGGCGGCGTGACGATGCGGATCGGTGGCCCCTCGTGCCTGGCAGGCGACATCATCGGCGACTACGGCTTTGCGACGCGGCCGGTTCCGGGCCAGCGCATCGCCTTCCTCGACCAGGCCCACTATTCGATGGTCAAGACCAACACCTTCAACGGCGTGCCCCTGCCGGCCATCGCCCTGTGGAACAGCGACAGCGACGCCCTGCAGCTGGTGCGCGAGTTCGACTATGCCGAGTTCCGCGACCGGCTGTCCTGAGGATCAGTCGTCTGACTTGATCGGCTTCTTGGGGTCGGACTTGGGTGAGGGCGCCAGGCGCATGACCTCGGCCTGATAGCGCTCATCCTCGCCCGCCGCCGCGAAGGGCAGGGCGTCGCAGATCGCGTCCAGCAGGGGGGCCAGCCACTGGTGCTCAACCTTGTGGAAGTCGCCCAGCACATAGTGCATGACCATGTCCTTGTCGCCGGGATGGCCCACGCCGATGCGGCCGCGGCGGAAGGCCTCGCCGACCTGGCTGGTGATCGAGCGGATGCCGTTATTGCCCGCCGCCCCGCCGCCGGCCTTCATCCGAAAGCGGCCCGGGGCCATGTCGATCTCGTCGTGGAACACGATCACGTCGGCCGGCGTCAGCTTGAAGAACTTCATCGCCTCGCCCACGGCGCGGCCGCTCTCGTTGTAATAGGTCTTGGGTTTGAGCAGCAGCAGCTTGATCGGGCCGTTCGGCGTCGAGACCGAGCCTTCGCAAGTCAGGCCCTGAAAGCGCGCGCGCCACGGCCCCGTGCCCCAGCGCCGGGCCAGGGCGTCGACCGCCATGAAGCCGACATTGTGCCGGTTCTTCTCGTACTTGGCCTCGGGATTGCCGAGACCGGCCAGGATCAGCATTGCTTCAATCCACGCGGGAAGCTCAAACGAAAAACGGGCGGGCTCGAAAGCCCGCCCGTCTCGATAGTCGATCGGACAACCGATCCGAAGCCTTAGGCGGCGGTGGTGTCGCCTTCGCCCGATTGCGACGCGGCCGAGGCCTTGACGTTGGCAATCACGAAGTCACGGTCCATGGCGGTCTTGACGCCTTCCGGCAGCTTGACTTCCGAGATGCGGATGACGTCGCCGATGTCGTGGCCGGCCAGGTCGATGACCAGTTCTTCGGGAATCTTGTCGGCCGGGCAGGCCAGCTCGACGGTGTGACGGATGATTTCCAGCGTGCCGCCCTTCTTCAGGCCGATCGAGGTTTCGTGGTTCTTGAAGTGAACCGGAACTTCGATCTTGATCAGCTGGTGCTCGCTGACACGGAACAGGTCAAAGTGGACCGGCTCGTCGGTGACGGCGTGGAATTGCACGGCCTTGGCGATGACCGACTGCTTCTCTTCGCCGTACTGCAGGGTGACCAGGTGGCCGAGCAGCTTGCCGGTGAACAGCGCCTTGCGGAATTCGTTGCCCTTGACCGCGATGTTCACGGGAGCCTTGCCGCCGCCGTACAGGACGCCGGGGACCTTGCCGCTGCGGCGGGTTTCGCGAGCGCCGCCGGTGCCGGCGCGGTCGCGGACTTCAACGTTCAGAATGATCTCGGCCATGGTGTTCTCTCTGGAGAGCCGGTGCTCTCGAAATGCAAAATCGCCGCACAGGACTGGATTGTCCCGCTCGGTCGACGTTTTTGGGGTGGCGCTACATACACAGAAGGGCCGGGCGATGCAACGCCCGGCCCTTCCAGGTCAGTTGGGGCGTAGCCTATTTCCGGGGCGCGGGCTTCTTGACGGCGGCCTTGGCGTTTTTGGAGTTGCGACCCGCCCCGCCGCCCTGGGCGATCGAGGCCTTTTCCGGCAGGGCGCGCGGCGGCGGCGGCGGTTCGATCGGCATCGGCGTGCCCGAAGCCTTGATCACGCACTGGCCGGTATCCATCAGGATGTGCTGACCCAGGCAGAACACGTCTTCGTAGTGCGGCTTGGAGACGGCCAGGCACTGATAGAGGTTCAGCTTGCCCATGTTCAGGCACATGGCCGAGTTGGGTTCGGCCATCACCGCTTCGATGGTGGCCAGGTTCTCGTCACCGGCCGCGCCCAACGCCGCCAGGGCCGCCACGGCCAGGCCGCGAACGACCACTGGCGAATAGGGGCCCGAGGCCGCGCGCGGCGTCAGCGTCAGGGGCTGGGCGCCGACCGAGGCCTGCTGCAGGGCGGCCACGTCGCTGGTGTCGCCCAGGGCCGGGATCGCCGACATGGTCTTGGCATAGGCCAGGCGCACGTCGCGGTCGGGCACCGAGGCCTTGGACCAGGACGAGTGCTGCACGTCATAGGCGGCCTGTTTGACGGCCTTGCCGGCGGTGAAGACCTTCAGGCCCTCGGCGCCCAGGGTGTCGATGACCAGGCCGGCGGCGGTGTCGCTGCCCTTGAAGCCGACGGCATAGGCCGGATCGGCGACCAGCTGGGCGATCACCTGCTGGCGCTGGACCGGATCGGCCGCGAAGCCGCGCACGGCGCCGACAAAGGCCGGATCCTGCAGGGCGATGACGGCGGCATAGGCGATGACGCCCGACAGCAGCTGCTTGGGCTCATAGGCCACGGCGACCTTCAGCGAGGACTGGATCTGTTCGCCGTTCTGGAACTTGGGATCGATGGCCCCGGCCCGGGCCATGTAGCCGCGGTAGGCGCTGGCGCGCTCCACCAGGACATTGGACAGGGTGATCGGAGGCGGCGCGGGCGGCGCGACGACCACGGGCGGCGGCGGCGGGGGAGGCGGGGTCTCGCAGCCGGCCACCACGGTGGTCAGTGCAACGGCGGCCGTTAGCAATACGGCGCGCGCACGCGAAAAGATGGGCATTCCGGGCAACTTCCCCATGGGTCTGGTTTCCGCAAATAGCATCTGCGGCAGGCGGTATTGTGACACTCAGCCCCTTAACCAGCCTTTGACAAGCGTGGCCGCAAGCGGCTTCGCCCAGAGGGTGAGAAGTCGGGGATCAGTCGAACAGCTTGGAGACCGACTCTTCGTTGGCGATCCGGCGGATCGCTTCGCCGATCAGCGGGGCGCACGAGACATAGCGGATCTTCGGGCAGGCCTTGACCGGGTCGGAGGCCTCGATGGAGTCGGTGACCACCAGCTCGGTCAGCACCGAATTGGTGACCCGTTCGGCGGCTGCGCCCGACAGCACCCCGTGAGTGACATAGGCGCTGACCGAGACCGCGCCCTGGGCGACCAGGGCGGCGGCGGCGTTGCACAGGGTGCCGGCCGAGTCGGCGATGTCGTCGAACAGGATGCAGCGGCGGCCCGAGACATCGCCGATGATGTTCATCACTTCGCTCTGGCCGGGGCCCGAGCGGCGCTTGTCGACAATGGCCAGATCGGCGTCGTTCAGGCGCTTGGCCAGGGCCCGGGCCCGCACCACGCCGCCGACGTCTGGCGAGACGATCATCAGGTCCTCGCCCAGCGGGTACTTGCCGCGGATGTCGTCGGCCAGCAGGCGCGAGGGCAGCAGGTTGTCGGTCGGGATGTCAAAGAAGCCCTGGATCTGGCCGGCGTGCAGATCCATGGTCAGCACCCGGTCGGCGCCCGAGCGGGTGATCAGATTGGCGACCAGCTTGGCCGAGATCGGCGTGCGGCCGCCGGTCTTGCGGTCCTGGCGGGCATAGCCGAAATAGGGCAGCACGGCGGTGATCCGCTTGCCCGACGCGCGCTTCAGGGCGTCGATGCAGATCAGCAGTTCCATCAGGTTGTCATTGGCCGGATAGCTGGTCGACTGCAGGACGAACACATCCTCGCCGCGCACATTCTCGTCGATGGTGACGAACACCTCCAGGTCGGCGAACCGGCGCACCTGGGCGCGGGTCAGCGGCATGTCGAGATACTCCGCGATGGCCTGGGACAGCGGGCGGTTCGAGTTGCCGGACAGCAGCTTCATGGGGTCGCTCGGAGCAGGGGGTGCGCGTTGCGGGGCTTCTAGCAGTGATCGGCCCGCGAACAAGACCCTAACGGCCGGCATGACGGATCGGTGACGTTTTGTGGCTTTCACGCCGATCCCAGGCCTCCCGGGCGAGGCGCCGGTTTCGCTCGGTCCACGCCCGTTCGAGGGCTTCGCGGTCGAACCTTTGACAGGGGTTCGGGGCACCCCGATCGCTCGGCCGGCGCCTGCTGGCCGCCAGGTGGAAGCCTCGATTGGGCGCAGCCGTGGCGCTATACTGCCGAGCTTGAAAATATTATTTGTAGGCAGGCAACGCAAACGCGTCGAGCGCGTTTGGAACGGGCGGCCAATGCCACGGCGCCTGAACGAGCGGATGTCGGCGGCGCAAGCCGGGATGGATTGCTGACGTAATAGAGCCTTTTGAGACCTGTGTGCCGGCTCTCTTTTTAGTGGCGTTACGCCGATCCTTCGTCCGCAAGTCGATCGCGGTCGCCATCTCAAAGACGATTGCCCCCCCATGAATCTCAAAGATAGCGAACTCAAGGCCCTGGTCTCTGAGTCGAAATATCGGGGCCTGCTGGAAGCCGCCCCGGACGCCATGGTCGTGGTGAACGCGGCCGGTGAGATCGTCCTGCTCAATGTTCAGGCCGAAAGGCAATTTGGCTACACCCGCGACGAACTGCTGGGCCAGAAGGTCAAGAACATCATTCCGGTGGGCTTTGCCGAAAGGCTGATCGCCGATGGCCTGCGCTCACCCGAGGTGGCGCTGGCCCAGCAGATCGGGATGGGGATAGAGCTGCTGGCCCTGCGCAAGGACGGCAGCCAATTCCCGATCGAGATCATGCTCAGTCCGCTCGATACCCCGGAGGGTGTGCTGGTCACCGCCGCGATCCGCGATATCAGCTTGCGCAAGGAAGCGATGGAACAGTTGCAGGCGTCCGAGCAAAACGCCCTGCGCTCGGCCGAAGCCATGTCGGCCTTCCTGGCCACCATGAGCCACGAGATCCGCACGCCCCTCAATGGCGTTTTGGGCATGGCTCAGGCCATGGGCTACGGTCCTTTGGCGCCGTCGCAGCGCGAGCGCCTCGAGATCATCCAGGCCTCGGGCGAGGCGCTCCTGACCCTGCTCAACGACTTGCTGGATCTGTCCAGGATTCAGGCCGGGAAACTGGAGCTGGAAGACGGCGTCGTCGATGTACGGGACCTCGCCAATGGCGCCTTGGCGTTCAAGGCGCTGGTTGAGGACAAGGATGTCCTGTTTCAACTGAACCTGGATCCGAGCGCCGAGGGGGCCTGGAGCGCCGATCCCGGCCGGGTCCGCCAGATCGTCCACAATCTGGTCTCGAACGCCGTCAAATTTACCGATTTCGGCTCTGTCCAGGTCGACATCCGTCACGATGGTCAAAACCTGATCCTGCGCGTCAAGGATACCGGGATCGGCATTCCCGCCGATCGGCTGACGCATATCTTCGATCGCTTCGTCCAGGCGGACGCGTCCGTGACCCGGCGTTATGGCGGTTCGGGTCTTGGCCTGGCGATCTGCCGCGATCTGGTGATCTTGATGAAGGGTTCGATCGGGGTCGAAAGCACACAGAACGTGGGCACAACCGTCACCGTCAGCCTGCCGCTGGCGCGCGCCGCGCGCGGCCCGGCGCCGCCTCAAATCACCGCCCCGGTTTCCGCCGAGGCGCGTGAGTTGCGGGTCTTGGTCGCGGAGGATAACCGCATGAACCAGATTGTGCTCAAGACCTTGCTGACCGAGGTCGGCATCGAGCCGCTGATCGTCGCCAATGGCCAAGAGGCCTTTGAGGCGTGGCGATCGGCCTCCTGGGACATCGTGCTGATGGATATCCAGATGCCGATCATGGACGGCGTGACGGCAGTCGGCATGATCCGGGACGCCGAACGGCGCGAACAGCGTCAACGAACCCCGGTGATCGCCCTGACGGCCAACGCCATGGCCCATCACAAGGTCGAATACCTTGCCGCCGGCATGGACGCCCTGGTGGCCAAGCCCATCGGCCTGGCCCTCCTTCTGCAAGCGATGGACGACCTTCTGTAAGTCGCCGGCCTGATGGGGCGGTGGCGGCCCGATGCGGCCGGAGCCGCGCGCCATGATCTGGCCAGGGACACCGCAAGCCAGGCCCCAAGCTTGGGTTCACTTGGGTCAGTCTGCCCCTGTCATTTCGGGGCGGAATAATGGAGCCCCAAAGGCGGGCGCGAACACCGTCGGCTTTCGCGATGTCGCTCGGCCCTCACCCCTCCAGGCAGATCGCCGACAGCAGGCGCCCATAGTCGCCCTCGCCGTTCAGGAAGGCGCGGCGGTTGGAGAAGAACAGGGCTTCCTCGACGCGGGTGTCGTGGCCCACCCATTCGCGCTGCTCGATCCCGGCGGTGCGCAGGCGGTCCAGCACGAAGGCGGGCAGGTCGAACATCCGCTTGTCGTCGCTGACGCCGGGCAGGAAGAACTGGCCTGAACCCGGACTATCCGCCTCGAAGCGGTGCAGGAAGTCGACGCCGACCTCGTAGGAGTCCGGCCCGATACAGGGACCGACGGCCGCGACCATCCGCGCCGGATCGCCGCCGAGCACCACCATCTTGTCGACAGCGGCCTGGACGACGCCGTCCAGGGCGCCGCGCCAGCCGGCATGGGCGGCGGCGACGATGCGGGCCACGGGATCGACGATCAGCACCGGCGCGCAGTCGGCCGACAGCGCGCCACAGATCACGCCGGGCGTCCGGGTGACGACGGCGTCGCCCTCGGGCCGCACATCGCCCCACGAGCCGTCGGCCACGATCGCGATGGTCGAATGGATCTGGTAGCAGGTGTTGAGATCTTCGGGCGCGACCCCGAACCAGCGCGCGGCGCGGGCCCGGTTCTCGACCACGTCGGCCGGATCGTCCTTGCTGCCCCGCCCGACATTCAGGCTGTCATAGATCCCGGTCGAGACCCCGCCCTGACGGGTGAAGAAGGCGTGTCGGATGCCCGGCACGGCGGCCAGCAGCGGCGACTGGATGGTGGGCAGTGAGCTGCGGGGCATGTCATTATGCATCCTGTCCGGCGACCTCGAAACCAGGCGGCGTGAAACCGGGCGCATGAAGGCACACGGCCTTGAACAATGCGCCCATCTGCGCCTGACCGGTCAGGCGATCAAGCTGTCTTGCGATCTGGTCGGCGCGATCGGGGCGGGCGGTCGCCAGGGCCTGGGCCCGCGCCTCGATGCCCAGCATCGCCAGAAAGACCGCCTGCTGCAGGATCGGCCCGGTTTTCGCACCGGCCTCGACGCCCGCCGCCAGCACCGCCGGGAAGTCGGCCCAGACGGTCAGGTCGGCCTGGCCGGGGCTCTCCAGCGGGTCGACCTTGCAGTGGTCCTGGATGGCCTGCAGCGTATCGCCGGGACCGGCTGCGTCGCGGCCATAGTCGATCAGCAGGGCCGCGCCGCCGTCGGTGGCGACCCGGTGGCCGATCTCGGCGCCGAGGGCTTGCTGGGCGGGAGAGGATTCGAGGACGGCACCGGGTGGAAGGTCATCCCGGACGAGCGCGAAGCGCGAAGATCCGGGACCGACGCCTGAGCTCAGCGTTTCCGGCGGTCCCGGATCTGCGCTTCGCTTGTCCGGGATGACAGCTGTTTTCGCTACGCGGCTCCCTTCCCCCCTGGGGGGAGGACTTAGGGCCTTCAACCCAAACGCCAGATCCCCCGCTTTATCCAGCCCGATCACCCGCTCGGCCCAGCCGGTTTCGGTCCGCACGAACTGTCGGGCCGGCAGGCAGTCGAGCACCTCATTGGCGACCAGGATCAGCGGCGCGCCGCCCGGCACTGCCTCCAGCCGGTCGGACCACTGCGGCGCGGCGCCGGCCAGCCGCTGCGCCTGCAGGGCCCGCAGCGGCGGCGACACCTCGACCATCCACAGGTCGGCGGCGGCGAGAAAGTCGGGCGCCAGCCGGGCGGCGCGCAGCAGGTCGCTGATCAGGGTGGCGTCGCCGGGCCCCATCTCGACCAGCCGGAACGGCGAGGGCCGGCCCATGCGGATCCAGGTTTCCATCGCCCACAGGCCGATCAGCTCGCCGAACATCTGGCTGACCAGCGGGGCGGTGATGAAGTCGCCGCCGGCCCCCAGGTCCGGCCGCGTGGCGTAGTAGCCATCCTGCGGGTCGTGCAGGCAGCGGGTGAAATATTCGGCGACGCCGATCGGTCCGTCCTGGGCGATCTGGGCGATCAGGCGATCACGCAGGCTCATGGGGCTCGGCGACCGGTTCGCGCAGGGCCTTCCACAGCAGCCAGAGGCCGACCAGCAGCATCGGGATCGACAGGATCATCCCCATGGTCAGGCCGAGCGGGAAGTCGGGCATGCCCTCGTCAGGGTTGCGGACGTTTTCGAGCAGGGCGCGGAACAGGCCATAGCCGATCAGGAAGGTCCCGATCAGCGCGCCGCGGCGCTGCAGCCACTTCAGGTGATGGGTCGCCACCCAGAGCATCGCGAACAAGACCAGGCCCTCCAGCGCCGCTTCATAGAGCTGGCTGGGATGACGCGGATCAGGGCCGGCGGGGCATGTGCCGCGATTGGCGTTCTGGATCGTCTGGTTGCAGAAGATCACCCCGAACGGGTGGTCGGTAACCCGGCCCCACAGCTCGCCATTGATGTAATTGGCCACCCGCCCGAAGAACAGACCGATCGGCGCGACCGGCGCGATCAGGTCGCCCAGCTTCAGCACGTCGATCTTCTGCTGGCGGGCGAACAGCGCGATGGCTGCGCAGACGCCCAGGAAGCCGCCGTGGAAGGACATGCCGCCCTCCCAGATCCGGAAGGCCGCCAGCGGGTTGTCCATCAGGCCGCTGCGCTGGCCCTCGTTGATCAGCATGTAGAAGAGGATATAGCCCAGCCGCCCGCCCAGGATGATGCCCAGGGTGATCCACAGGATCAGGTCGTCGATCTGCAGCGGCGTCGCCGTCGGCGTCCGCCCGTTCCAGACGGACGGGCTGTTGACCAGCCGGATGATGTAGCGCCAGCCCAGCAGGATGCCGGCCACATAGGCCAGGGCGTACCAGCGGATGGCCAGCGGCCCCCATTGCAGGGCCAGCGGACCCAGGTGCACGACCGGGTCGATATCGGGAAAGATCACGCGGCAGGCTCCGTTCTGGACAGATCGTCGCAGGCATAGCCGGTTCGGCCTTCGCTTTCACCCCCCGCTTACCATATAAGGATCATGGAAAAGTCGCCCGCACCTGGAACCTCGATGCACAGCCAGAACCCCTTCCTCGACGAATTTGCCAAGCTGACCCAGGCGGCCATGGGCATCGCCCAGACCGCCGGCGAGGAAGCCAAGACCGCCATGCGGGCCCAGGCGGATCGTCTGGCGGCCGAATTCGACCTGATCCGCCGCGAGGATTTCGAGGCGCTGAAGGCCGAGGTTGCAGCCCTCCGCGAGGAGGTTGCCGCGCTCAAGGCCAGGAAGCCCGCCGCCCCCAAGGCCGACAAGACGTCGGCGGGAACAGGCGAATAGGCGGACGGTCTTTCGCTCTCGACGTGAAGGGGCTGTTACGCCGCTCGCGAACCAGATTAGACTCAAGGGACGTAAGCGATTCATGGTGGGTCTCACGCCCGCCATCGCTCACGGGACGCGCAGGATTCCCATGGACACCCAACCGGAAGACGACGACGTCCTGATGGCGCTCGACCCCCTCGAAGTGGTCGAGCATGTTCTGTCGGCCGAAAACCTGACCTTTGATCGCACCGATGACGGCGATCTGGCCTTCGCCCTGACCGGCGACTGGAAGGACTATGAGCTGTGGTTCGCCTGGCGGCCCGAGGCCGACTGCCTGCAGCTGTGCCTGTCGCTCGATTTGCGCGCGCCCAAGCCCAAGCGCGCCAGCGCCTATGAGCTGCTGGCCATGATCAATCAGCGCGTCTGGCTGGGCCATTTCGAGGTCTGGACCGACGACGGCGAGGTGGTGTTCCGCCACGCCCTGGCCCTGCCCTCGGGCGAGCGCCCGACCATGGCCCAGGCCGCCTCGATGATCGACGCTGCGGTGGAAGCCGCCGACCGCTTCTATCCGGCCTTCGACTTCCTGCTCCAGGGCGCCAAGACTCCGGACGAGGCCATGGCGGCCTGCATGTTCGAGACGGTCGGGCAGGCTTAGGGCTTTAAATCCTTCTCCCCTTGCGGGAGAAGGTGGCCTGCGAAGCAGGTCGGATGAGGGGTTTCCCCGCATCGGCCGCTGATGGGGTTGTGGACGCCGCCGTGCGACCCCTCATCCGTCGCGGAGTTTAGCCTCCGGCGCGCGCTTGGCGCGACCCGGGGGCGACACCTTCTCCCGCAAGGGGAGAAGGGTGACGGCAGCGGAGCGTTCTTCCATGACCCCCATCCTCCTCCTCGGCGCCGGTCGCATGGGCGGCGCTCTGATCCAGGGCTGGCGCGCGGCCGGGGCCTTTTCAGCCGCTGATCTGATCGTCCGTGATCCCAATGTCGACGCCGCTGCCTTCGCAGACGCGCTGGTCAATCCGCCGCTGGCCGCCCTGGCCGCCGCCAAGACCGTCCTGCTGGCCGTCAAGCCGCAGATCTGGCGCGAGGCGATCGCGGACGTCGTTCCCCACCTCGCCCCCGACGCCGTCATCGTCTCGATCGCCGCCGGCGTAAGCGCCGCCGACATTTCTGACGCTTTCGGCGGCCGCGTCGTGGCCCGGGTGATGCCGACCACCGCCGTGGCCATCGGCCGGGGCACGGCCAGCATCCATGCCGTCGATCCCAGGGCCCGCGCCGCCGCCCACGCCCTGTTCGCGCCGGTCGCCACGGTGGTCGATCTCGATGACGAAGCGCTGATGCACGCCGCAACCGCCGTTTCGGGCTCGGCCCCCGCCTATCTCTACGCCTTCGTCGAGGCGCTGGAGGCGGCCGGCGCGGGGGCCGGCCTCGACCCTGCCGCTGCGGCGAAACTGGCCCGAGCCACCATTATCGGCGCGGCGGCCCTGATGGAGGCCGGCGGTGAGGAACCCTCCGAACTGCGCAAGCAGGTCACCTCGCCCGGCGGCACGACGGCAGCGGCGCTGGCGGTGCTGATGGGACCGGGCGGGTTTGGCGATCTGCTGCCGCGGGCGCTGGACGCGGCGATCACGCGGTCGAAGGAACTGGGGGGGTAGGGCAGGCGCTCGCGCTCAACGCGCGCCACCTTGCCAGACCCACGCCCGGCCTCCATCTGTTGGTCATGACCTCCTCTGACGACACCCTCGACCGCGCCGCCGCCGCTGCCCTGGCCCTGGCGGCGGACAGGCCCTGGCATCACATCGCCCTGCGCGACATCGCCCTGAAGGCCGAGCTCCCGTTCGCCGAGCTTTACGCCCTGGCCTCGGGCAAGGGTGCGGTGCTGGCCCATCTGTCCACCCGCTTTGACCGCGCCGCCCTGGGCACCGTCTCGGCTGACGAGGCGACGCCGCACGACCGCCTGTTCGACGCCGCCATGGCCCGGCTGGAGGCCATGGAGCCGCATCGCGCGGCCCTGATCGCCATCGCCGCCTCGAAGGGCGTGGTGGTCTCGGCCCTGCGGTTCCCCAAGACGGCGCGCGCCATCCTCGAGGCCGGCGGCGTGGAAGCCACGCCGGTTCGGCTGGCGGCGATGACGGCGGTGTGGGCGCGCACGGTCCAGGTCTGGCGCGACGACGAAGGCGCGCTGAACCGCACGATGGCCGAGCTCGACAAGCGTCTGAAGCAGATGGCACAGCGGCTCTCGAAGATCGGGGCGGGGTTTTGATGCTCCCCCGCTGGGGGAGCTGTCGCGGAGCGACT
>JANOSS010000117.1:0-5532 GCA_031415995.1 Caulobacter sp.
TACGCCCGGCCCGCCAGTTTGCGACAATGACCACGCGTTTTTAGGAGGCGCTTCCGAGATGTCCCAAGACCTTCTCTCCCCTCCAGTTCTGCTCAAGGGCGTCACCGGTGTCCTGGCCCTGGCCGACGGCACGATCCTGCAAGGCGTGGGCTGCGGCGCGATCGGCGACGCGGTCGGCGAGGTGTGCTTCAACACCGCCATGACCGGTTATCAGGAGATCCTGACCGACCCGTCCTACATGGCCCAGATCGTCGCCTTCACCTTCCCGCACATCGGCAATGTCGGGACCAACATTGAGGACGTCGAGCAGATGTCCGGCGTATCGGAAACGGCCGCGCGAGGCGCGATCTTCCGCGAGGTTCCGACGGCTGAGGCCAACTGGCGCTCAAGCAGCGATTTCGACGGCTGGATGAAGCGTCGCGGCATGGTCGGCCTGGCCGGCGTCGACACCCGCGCCCTGACCCGCAAGATCCGCGAAACCGGCATGCCGCACGGCGTCATCGCGCACAATCCGGACGGCGTGTTCGACCTGCCCGCTCTGGTCGCCAAGGCCCGCGAATGGTCGGGCCTAGAAGGCCTGGACCTGGCCAAGGACGCCTCGACCACCCAGGCCTTTACCTGGGACGAGGGCCTGTGGTCGTGGCCGGAAGGCTACGCGAGGCTGGAGGTGCCCAAGTACGAGGTCGTGGTCCTCGACTACGGCGTCAAGCGCAACATCCTGCGGGCTCTGGCCCATGTCGGGGCCCGCGCCACGGTGGTGCCGGCCAATACGTCGGCCGAGGATATCCTGGCCCGCAATCCCGACGGCGTGCTGCTGTCCAACGGCCCCGGCGACCCCGCCGCGACGGGCCAGTATGCAGTGCCCGAGATCCAGAAGCTGGTCGCCAGCGGCAAACCGATATTCGGTATCTGCCTGGGCCATCAGATGCTGGCCCTGGCCCTTGGCGCCAAGACGGTGAAGATGGAGCAGGGCCACCACGGGGCCAACCACCCGGTCAAGGATCTGACGACCGGCAAGGTCGAGATCGTCTCGATGAACCACGGCTTCACGGTCGACAGCGCCAGCCTGCCGAGCGCCGTCACCGAGACCCACGTGTCGCTGTTCGACGGCACCAATGCCGGCATCCAGCTGACCGGCAAGCCGGTGTTCAGTGTCCAGCACCACCCGGAAGCCTCCCCTGGTCCGACGGATTCGCTTTATCTGTTCGAGCGGTTCGCCGGCCTGATGGACGCGGCGAACTAAACGCGCCTCAAGGCGCGGCCGGCTCGCCCAGCAGGGTCATGAGCTGGCCGCGATTGGCCGCTACATCGGCCACTGTGTAGCCGTCCAGCACTGCCAGATAGGCGTTCAACGCCTCGCGCAGCCGCGCCTTCAGCAGGCATGCCGCTGCGAGCGGGCAGGTATTCGTCTCCATGTCGAAGCATTCGACAAGGGCCAAGCTGTCCTCGGTGTGACGCACCACCTCGCCGAGGCGGATTTCGTTCGCCGCTCGCGCCAGTTTCACCCCGCCGCCGCGTCCGCGCGAGGTGGTCAGATAGCCCAAGCCTCGCAGGCGCTGGATCACCTTGACCAGGTGGTTCTGTGAAATGCCGAAGCGCTGGGCGATCTGCGGTGCCGTCGCGCTGATCCCGTTCCCCGCCGCCAGGAAGATCAGCGTCCGCAGCGCGTAGTCGGTGTGCAGGGTCAAGCGCATGGGGGAGCCGTATTCGTCAAATCAGTTGCTTAGTAGGCCATAAGTGGTATGTAGTATGCCAGTTTTATGCTGGTATCTCATATTCCACCTCATTGGAACGTCCCATGACCCTGTATGAACGCATCGGTGGCACCCCCGCCGTTAAGGCCGCTGTCGATATCTTCTATGGCAAGGTGCTGGCCGACGCGCGCATCGCCCACTTCTTCGAGGGCGTTGACATGGCCAATCAGGCTGGCAAGCAGCGGGCCTTCCTGGTGATGGCCTTTGGTGGCCCGAACACCTATACGGGCGCCGACATGCATCGCGGCCACGCTCATCTGGTGGCGCGCGGTCTCAACGACATGCACTTTGACGCCGTGGTCGAAAACCTTGCCGCGACCCTGACCGATCTGGGCGTCAGCGCAGGCGACATCGGCGAAGTGGCCAAGATCGCCGAGAGCGTTCGCGACGACGTACTGGGCCGTGAACCCGCCCTGGCCTAACTTCAAGTCCCGAACTGGGTGAACGGGACCTTGTTGAACAGCTCCCGTTCCGCCCCGCGCGGATCGTCGGTCATCTTCGAGGGTGTGTCGAACAGCATCGTCTGGCGTCGGGGCAGGGTGTAGGGCTCCCAGGCCGTTATCGCCTCGCAGTTGGGATTGCCGGTGCGGGCAAAGGCGATGAAGGCGTCGCTCATCTGGCTGGACATGGCGATCGAGTCTGCTCCGCCGTCGGCCAGTGAACCCTTGGCCGCGACCGTGCCGAACACCAGGGCGATGTCGAGGGTGTGGGGCGCGCCCCAGACGCCGCCGTCGCGGGGCGAGCGCCAGTCCACCTGATAGACATAGGCCGGGGCGCCGGCCCTGGCCCGCTCCTCGGCCTGGATGATCGCCGCCTTCCACGAGCGGCCGGCCGTGCCGGCGGCGAAAAACACATCCGATGGCGAATAGTCCGGATAGATCCTGCGATAGGCCGCTACGACCGTGGCCGGGTCGATGTCGATACGGGCGTTGAACTGGCCGGGCAGGCGGGCGACCACGTCGTCCCAGCTCATGTCCAGCATCGTCTTGTCATAGCCGACGAAGCCGCGCGTCTCGTCGTGGGTGTTGCCGCACATCATCGGCACGGCCAGGCTCTGGGGCGCGGCGTCGGGGAAGAACGGGTGGCGGGTCAGGGAGCGCTCGTCCAGCACCGGACCCATATAGACGCCGCCCGAGCCCGCCATGGGGTCCACCGCCTTCAGGCCATTGAGAAGCTGGTCGGCGGGGAGGGCTCGCAAGCTTGCCAGATCCTGGATCCCCAACTTGTCGAGGAAGAGTTGCGCGCGCTTGGTGGCATTGAACGGACCGCCGACGGTGACCTGCTGGCCGCTCATGGTGGCGGCGCGGTGGAACAACCCCTTGGCGGTCGGCATGGCCATCAGGGTGGCGATCTTGGCCCCGCCGCCGGACTGTCCAAACACCGTGACATTGCCCGGATCGCCGCCGAATGCCGCGATGTTGTCGCGCACCCATTCCAGCGCCAGCACGAGGTCCATCTGACCGACATTGCCGCTGTCGGCGACACTCGGGTCATTGAAGATGCGCGGCAGATAGAGATAGCCAAAGGCGTTGAGCCGGTGATTGACGGTGACCACCACCACGTCGCCGCGCCTGGCCAGTCTGGTCCCGTCGTAAAGCGGGCTGCCGCCCGAGCCGCCGTTATAGGCACCGCCATGGATATAGACCATCACCGGCAGCCTGGCGCCGTCGGCGAGGCCGCGCTTCTCAGCCTGGGCTGGCGTCCAGACATTCAGGAACAGGCAGTCTTCCGACAGCGTCTCGCCGTCCTCGCCCTTGCCGGTCTGCATTGAGGCCGCGCCATAGGTCAGGGCGTCCTGGACGCCGGTCCAGGGCTGCGGCTTGACTGGCGGCATGAACCGCCGCGCGCCGCCGGTGTCCGCCCCGTAGCGCAGGCCCTTGAAGACATGGACCCCGTCGCCGCTCGCCCCGCGCACCTTGCCAGCCGCAGTGGCCAAGACCGGTGAGCGCGCCGCGCCGGCCGCGAAGCCAGCCGATGGAGCCAGAGCCGCAGCCCCGACGGCGATCAGCAGGCCGCGACGGCCGAGGGTTTGGCGGGTGTCCATGAGTATCCTCCGGCGGCTTCTGGCGAGCTTGGAGGCAGAGGTATCACAGCCCATGACACCGGTAGACAGGATTTACAGGCGAGCGATCGCGCTGGCGTGAGCCTTGATCACCGCCAGGGTCGAAACGTCCGCGTCGAACACGCCGAACAGGCCTTGTTCCTCCTGCGGCGGATCGCCGACGAACTGGGTGTCGCCGCGCTTGAACCAGGCGTCGGGCTGCTGGGCGCGGCCCTCGCCGTTCCAGGCCCAGAAGTTGGTTCCGGCCACCGGGCCGCCGGCCTTCATGTCGGCCAGGGTCAGGTCGAAGATCGTCTTGTAGAAGCGGTCCTTGTAGGTGGCCGGCGCTCCGGGGGCGAAGGCGCGGTCGTCGCGGATCAGGCCAAACTCCTCGATGACCAGCGGCTTGTTCAGGCCCTCGGCCAGGGCGATGTGGCGGGTGACATAGTCGCGGCACCTGGCCTCGCCGGCCTCGTAGGTCCCGGGCTGGTTCTTGAAGTCTATCCAGCTCCAGTTGTTGGGCCAGACGTGCAGGGTCATGTAGTCGATGGCGGCGGGCCTGTGCGCCTCGACGACGCAGGACTCGCGCTCCAGGCAGCCCATCGCGCCCTCGCTGCCGGTCGAGACCAGGTGGTTTGCGTCCAGCGCCTTGATGTAGGCCGCCGTCTCGCCGATCCAGCGATAATAGGTCGGCAGGTTCCTGACCCCGAAGTCCTCCGTGCCGCCAGGCCGAGGCTCGTTGGCTAGCTGCCAGGCCATGATCGTCGGGTCGTCGCGATAGGGCTTGCCGGTGACGCTGCTGGTGCGTCCAACGACGGCCTTGATGTAGTGGCGGAACAGGGCGTTGGCCTTGGCGTCGCCATAGAAGCGGGCCGAATAGTCGGGATATTCCGGCCAGGGATGGGCCGGGTCGCCTTGCTGGAACCAGGTCCCGTTGCCGGTCCAGTTCAGATAGGCCGGCATGCCGCCCGACCAGTCCCAGAAATTGTTGAGATAGATCACGGCCTTCATGTCGCGCTTCGCCATCTGCGCCAGCAGGACATCCAGCCCCGTCAGCAGGTCGGCGCTGTAGTCCTCGCTCGGCCCCCGGAAGGTGGGGTCCAGCGCCACCTTGGCGGGCGAGCGCTCTCCCGAGCCCAGCACCCGCAGATTGGTGACGCCCAGGCTCTTGAGCTTGTCGAGCTCACGTCCGAGGCGCGCGCGGTCGCCATAGGCTGCGGGGGCGCCCAGCCACGCGCCGTACCAGAGATTGCTCCCCACGAAGCGATAGGGCTTGCCGTCCAGGGTCAGGCGGCCGTCGGTGACGGCGACGAAGCGCTCCGGCTCGGCGGCGGCCTGAACTCCGGTAGCGGCCATCGCGGCGGCACCGGCCGCTATCAGGTGACGTCTCGACAGCATTCTCGGTTCTCCTCGGTGTGGCGAGACTAGCGATGGCCTGAGGCGTGGGGGAGGGGTATTTCGGAAATTTAATCGTGGAAATTGATTCCCCTCTTTCCTTCTCCCATGGGAAGAGAAGGTGGGTGCCCAAAAAAGTAGCCCGCCGTATTGATAATGAAAATAGTTCGCAGTATCAGGAACGCCCTTTTCAATCGGGTGCTCGTCCGCGATGCGTTTTGTTTTCACCTTGTCCGCTCTGATCCTGGTCCTGCCGACGAGTGGTCTGACCCAGGAAACTACGCCCGACCTCGGGACCATCATCGTGACGGGCAAGACACGGGGTTATGTCGCGGTCAATTC